>DXLM01000022.1:28421-40443 GCA_019414725.1 Bacteroides sp. | reverse complement strand
ACCCGGACAACATGGCTGCCGGTCCTGCTTCTTACGGTATGACGGACACTATGGGTCGTATGCACTCAGACGCTCAGTTCGCTGGTTCTTCATCAGTTCCTGCTCACGTAGAAATGATGGGATTCCTAGGTATCGGTAACAACCCGATGGTAGGTTGTACGGTAGCTTGCGCAGTTGACGTTGCTACTGCTTTGAGCAAGTAATATAATACATTGCTAATATATAAATCCCTGTAACCATTGCAGTTATAGGGATTTTTATTTCCAGTAATTTCATTCGTTTAACTGATGACCCACCCCCTCCTATTTTTCAATATCAATCAAAAGTATTGCAAATAATTGTCTAAAATTACGGAATGAAATTGGTTCTTTAAATCATAAATCGGTTATACAATTAAGAGTTGGTTTAGGATAAAAGGAGGTCAAAACGAAGATTATTTATATGCAATCTGGCATTTTTGAAAATTTAAAAACAAGCAAAATTCAACAACCTGTTTTATCCTGCATATACTCAAAGAACGATTATCATAATATAAAATTGACGAGCAAGAAAAACTAGATCAAATCCCTGTATCTTAAATATTATCAAAAAAAGGAAGGCTGTTTTCACGCCCTCCTGTCTGTCCGCACAATTATATAATCCCGTATTTGCAGTATCTCACAGAAGGTAGAGTTAGCTGATGCCTAACATGATAGCCCCTTTACCTAGTTGTTTTCGGTCTGTTCGAACTAATATACATTTTAATATCAGACTTCCCCTGCCAAATTCACATCAAAAACGAGGTTTTACAAATTTGTCATCTGGAGATGTAAAAGACAACCCCGGAACAGAACGGCGGATATCTTTATAGGCATGTTCTTTAATCAGTGAATAATCTGTAGCATCCAAAGCATAGTAATAATCATCTTTATCTGTCGATAACTTTACAGTCCAGTCAAACATATTTCCAAAGATGGTCAACTCATCTTTTGCCGGATCGAAACCGGGGAGAGCTGATTTCACCAAACTTCCATCACTATTGATAATATAAAAATGATGCTTGCTATCTACCATATACCCCAAAGTCCGACGGCTACGGAATTCAGTAATAAACACATATTCCGGCAAGACTCCTTCAGGCAACTGAATAGCTTTCACATACGGACGTCCTTTGGTGCACTTCAGATGGAACAATTTATGGTTGGCATCTAAAACCAGATATCCCTCATCATAGTCTTTACGAGTAGTTGGATTGCCCGAAGCATAGCATGCAGGAAAAGCAAACCCTTTCTGAACCAGCATATCCGTAAACAATTTGCTTTTCGCCTCATCGATACAATTCGTTTCCATACGAATAAATTCTATACCTTTATCGGTAAAACGGAATGCATCTTCGGGCATTTTCAAATCCACCCGTTTGGACATGGACTCCATCAGAAAATAGAGTCCTGTCTGGGGAGCATTGATGGCTGACGGCACACTCTTGAAAGTAAAGTTTGTCAATTGAATATCTTTCGGACTAACTGCCTTACCACAAATGGTATCAGGGAAACGTTCGTCCGCCGTAAGCTGGCGCACATAGAGAGAAGGCAACAAACTGTCTACCTGCTGTTGTGTATATGTATTGCCTTTCGTATCATAGCGGTGAAGTTGCTTATTCTCATCTAGTTGTGTAATAACAAAATCACCAAGTACGGAACTATACATAGTAAAAGGAGTTTTGACAGGCTTCAGTGTGAGAAAAGCATAACACCAAGGCAACTGCCATACAAGCAGGACAGCTACGGTAATATAAAAAAATATTTTGCTGAATCGAATCATGTTTGTTTGATTTTTTAATAATAAACATTCAATTAGTCTTGCTTACCGGCCTTGAACCGTACCACAGAAATCCACGAAAGAGAAGCGGCAAGCAACGTATAAAGTGTCAGACAGGGCAAGAAACTATTATATGCCTCCGCTCCCGGAGCCAGAAAGTAGACACGGAAAATCAATGCCGCAATAATCAGATTCAAAACCCTGCGCTTCCATGTGGGTTCCAGGCAAATCCATGAAACAAGCAGATAACCGGCAAATCCGGCAAAAAACCATGGAGCCGCAGATAATAAAACACGCTGCACCAACTCACTTGTAAAATGTTGTGGCAGATAAACTCCCATCATAATAAAACTCATAGCAAAACAGGTCACCAGTGCAAGTACGCCATAGGCCAACATTGACATGATCATTTTCTTCTGTGAATAAGGCAAATGCAAAGTAAGCTTCAAACACTTACGTTGCATCTCGGGGAAAAACTGTACGGCAGCAAGCAAGATACCGATAAGTAAAGGGACAAATTGCAACAAATCAATAAATATAGCATCCTTCTGGACCATCACTACCCATAAATGATCGATTCCCTGTATGGCAATGGTACGGCCAATACGAAGCATGGAATATCCTGTGATCCCTATCATAAAAAGAGTTGCCAGCAACCAATACCAACGCGTTTTTATCCACTCTTTATAAAATATGGCTTGTATCATATTTCTTCTATTTAGTTTACATATTAATACTTTCCGGTAAGACCGATAAAGGCATCTTCCAGACTTACATTTTCGTGCTGCAAACCAGTAAAGGGAACTTGACTTTCCTTCAACAGTTTCTCCACATCCACGGGAGGCAAAAAGGAGTACGTTTCCAAGGTTTGACGAATGACAGCCGGATGATAGCAAGTTGCCGGCAACTGAGGCTGATAACCCTCGGGCACAGTACAAGTATATCTTCTCAGCTCTTTCATCAACGTTTCAATAGGCTGTTGAATAAGGATAGAGCCATAATCCATAATAATACAATCATCAATCAACCGCTCCATATCCTGAATAATATGGGAAGTCAGGAAAACAGTCTTGTTCTCGGAACGGGCATAATCACGTAAATAATCCACAAAAAGACGGCGATAGCCCGGATCAAGTCCTAAAGAGAAATCATCCAGAATCAACAACTCCGGATTTTGTGCCAGGATCAGTCCCAATGCCACTTGCGAACGCTGTCCGTTCGACATTCTTGAGATACGTTGCCCCGGAGCTACCTTCAATTTATTCATCAAGTCATAATAAGCCTCCTTTTTCCATTGTCCCGGATAAAAAGAAGCATAAAACTTTTCTATTTGTGTGATATTCATAAACTGATATTGAACATGACCTTCCAGCAATAAACCGATATTCCTGCGTAAAGCAGGATTCATGGTCTGAATGTTCTCACCAAAGATGCGACATTCGCCTGAACGCGGCTGAAGATAACCGCTCAATATATTAATGGTTGTCGTTTTCCCTGTACCATTTTTACCCAACAACCCCAAGATACGCCCTTGAGGAACTTCAAAACTCAAGTTCTCATAAATCTTGCGTTGACCGTAATAATGGGTCAGGTTCTTACATTCTATAATTGCACTCATGCTTTATAAATCATTTTTCGTTTGCTATTAGAAACACGCCAGGAAAAGAATAGGAATCAAGATACCGGCCACCAACTCGATTCCTCCTCTGCCCCACAATCCTTTAGGACCTTTTATCATCACTATACCGCTGACAGTGATAATAATCAGACAGACAGCAAAAGCATCGGCAAACCAAGTCCACCACTTACCCGGATTGAAATGGAGTTGTACCATGGAAGAGATCAGCGGACGGCGCTTCACCCCCTCGTAGACAGCATCTTTTGTCCGGGTGTTAATCACCAGACTTGAGCCTCCTTTCAGAAAAACCTTAATCAGATCCGGTTCCGGGTAATAATATTTAGTAAAATTTCCGGCTTCGCCCAGCGGTTCCAACAAAGTCAAAATCATCTTCTCATTAACTTTGCTCTTGTCCGACAGATCCTCTGTTATTTTATATTCCGTTCGTGTAACTGTATAATGGGGATTTATGCTATCCCTATGGTTCATCACGATACCCGAAATAGCATAAATCAAAATCATTCCCGCAAAGAAGAAAGACAGATCACGATGGATGATCCGGCTCCACTTGCGGAATGCAGTACCTTTATTCTGCGATTTCATAAGAACTGGCTTCCATATAGTAGAATGACAGATAATCTTTTCCGGTAGCAGCTTTTCTTTCTGCTATCTTTGCGCGAAAGTCCGCAATACGGGCTTCAGGGGTGCTGGCTGTTTCACCGCGTGCTTTTTTTTCCGAATCACACCCGGCAGCAGTTTCTCCATGAGATTTTTCAGTCTGTGCTTTCAGTTTAGCCTCCCAGTTTTGCAAGTAAGCTTCATCTACCCGCTGTTCCTTTAACGTTCCGGTCACTGTGACAATAGCGTTGATGCATTTGGTATCAAACGAGCCCAAAGGTCCGGCTTCCACACGAATCGTTTTGGTATCATCACTACCCATCAGGAATATTTTTGTAGCTCCGTGCTTGCAGGTATGTGTGCAGATTCCTTCGATAGTCACCTCCTTGTTGGCCAGTGAATCGGCATGCACCAGCAGATTATCGATGCTCAATGCCGCCGGAGCCGCCTGCTCCGTTTTTTCAGACTGGCTCTGTTTGTTACTGTTTCCACAAGAAGTAGTAGTTACTAAAGCTGCCATTAAGGTTGCAGCGACCATAAACTTAATTTTCATATGCTAACTGTTTTTATTTTTTAAAAAAAGATGCCCAATGAACAAACGGCATACTGGGCCGTTCCGCATTTTTTATAATATGCCGCCTGCCATTGAACAGACAAAGACAGGTTATATTGTTTCATGATGGGATAATCCCCTTGCAGACGAATCCCCACCATACTATAACTATCAGATAAATAGTCAATATTTGCCAATAAAGTCTGGGCGGACGACTTCGCGGTATTCAATCCCGGTAAAGAATATTCAGCCGATAAATTGGCATAATATCCACCGTTAGCTTCTGCGGTCAATCGTAGCAGCCTCTTCTGATACAGCAAACGGGCACGCAAAGAACTCTCCAAAACAGACAAGTGAACAAACCGGGATACGGCGTTGTAATCCGTTTCCAACCGATGGTAGATTATGTTTGGGACAATTGCTCCTCCCCATACACCTTTATCGGTCAAAAGCTTCTCCCACAAACCACTTACGGCAATCCGACTATTCGTGACCTTCATTCCCGGAGATGTACTAATTAATGCTCCATAGGAGCTTCCGCCCGCCTCTCCGTAAATATTCTCCATTCCTTTACGAACTATATAGCCTGCATCCAGTTTCACAGCAAGGTGTTCTGCCTGCTGAAGTTCCCGCATCCAGGTCACGTTTCCTTTCAAATCAGTCGTATTCAATTCCAGCAAAGTGAGATTATTGGCATTGCTCAATTTCTTGTCCATTGACATACGGTCAATTGAAACTGTGGCCGATATCCCCTTTTCCGTATCAACTGGCAGAATGCCTATGCTTCCTCCCCACCGGATGCCTTGATGCTTCGTCCCGGTCTGGTTTCCGGCGAAACGCACATAATCCATGCCCAATCCCAACATATGGTATACCGAAGTAGAGCCTTTATCTGCAAGGAATGAAATCTCACTTTTCTGCTGATAAAGCCGGAAATCTGCGGAAACTCCCAAACGATATGTCCCCAGACGATATCCTGCTCCCAAAGCAAAAGAGAGATCGGAAGCTGTATTACGTGGACGCGGATCTTTATCCCGATAATTATGAGACGCTCTGTAACCACCGGTGATTCCCCATGTCCAGGAACCTGACTCACTGGCGTAACCTCCATTGAAATAATAAGTTTCTCCCTTCAGGAAACCACCAATGGAATCACCAGTCACGTAAGGAGCGATCAATTTCCAGTCTATATTTTCATTCCATAACACATTCTCCTGCTTCTCACTCCTGTATCCTGCTGAACCGAATACACGATCACGTTCCGAAAGAATAACGAAGGAATTGACATCTACCCCGATACGGGTATCCTTATCACCTTCCTGTTTCAAAGATGCTTTTCCTTTATCATGATAAGCTCCATTTACGTCCAGCCTTGTCCATGTATACGGAGTATAGTAATAATAAAGTGCCGGATTCTGCCATATCTCGCCACGAAATCCAGTCGCAAATGAAGCGGTACGGATTACCTTATCGGACAGGGAGAGTGTGTCGGTAGTCTGCCCGAAGGCTTCCTGCCGACTCTCCACAAATAAAGCAATCAGCAACATAATGATAATTCGGATTAGCATCATGAATAATAAAGATTTATATATCAATAAGACGGATTCAATTATTTGTTAAACAGGCTCGGAGTAGCCGCAGGTGTGAAATCAACGGTAGAGTTATTTGTATCCTGCAATACTTCCCGATCACCATCCTTGTAGGCGGCTTTACGCATTACGCACTTTCCGATGTTTTCTGCAACGGTATTGTTCATACCGATATAAGTATGCCCCATATCCAGCCCGGTAGAGGTTACATTCCACTGCCATTCATTGGAAGCACCTACATTTACAGCATCAATCACCCATTCATTGGGGAACTTATATTTGCTTTGCGGTTTACTGACTGTTCCATTTTGCATAATATACGTATAGTTGTATGCATAGTCTGAAATATACTTTTCTTTAGTCATACTTTTGGGTAATCTGCCAATAGCATAAGCGCGATTTCCCTGTTTATTCAACACCCAGATAGTTTTGGAATAACAATAATAAACATCTAGATTGGGAACAGCCGGATTATCCACATCTTGCTTTGATTCAATATACCACTCAAAATTGGCTTTACTTAAATCTATAGAATTCGGATTAGCCTCTTTATGATTGATCGCATTGTCACAAAGGATAAAGGATTCTCCCGGTTGTACCGGATAATCTGTTCCACTGCCCGGTACTGCTACAACAGAGCCTACCGCAATAGCTTCATCCATGATATCCGGATCTACCGATTGATATTTCTGAGTAGTTTGGAATTGTGATTCCATAAATATCAATCCATCCGCATACAAAACTTTATCCGAGTTATTATAGATACGTATATACTGGTCGCCATTATATTGCTTACCTGCTTCATTATAGGTTCCGGGAATAAATATCTCGGCAATCACAAAATCAGGATCACCTGTATTGAGTACATGAACCTTCAGTTCCAGCTTGTACGACCCTCCAGATACGGCCACATTCTGTTGTACTCCCTGTACATCGACTTCCACCGGAGTTCCATTCTGTGAGTAAGTTCCCTTACCAATGAAAGTTACATTATACAACCCGTCCGCCAGTTCAATACTCTGAGCCGGATAGGTAATGTCTGTCTTGACAGATGTATTTACATTTTCAAAAGTATAGGTTCCACCGGTCAGTTGCAGCCCCTCGATAGTTGTATCTACAGTAGTGGTAATACCTACAGTGGATATGCTCACTTTGTCATCATCACTACATGCGGTAAATCCCAGCATTGTCACAAAAAGGACTAACATTGTCAATTGATTCTTTTTCATCTTCATCTCTATTTTATTGTTCATTTACTAAAAGGTTAAGTTCATTTCCATACCGAAATAAGGCGATTCGGACGTTCTCCGTTGCAGTACGCCCCGTAACGTATAATCAGGATAAATACCCAAAAGCCGGTTTACATAAAAAGCCAGATTCAGATACTTACCGATCCGTTTACTCGCCTTCAAATTGATATCCATATAAAAAGGCACGGTAGTACGCTCAAAATAAGTGGCTGAATATTTCTCCACCAGATGCTGTAACTGAATATTGTTTTTATCCTCTTCGCGAAACGGATGCGTTTCACCGGATTGATCTATATAGCTTACTGGCACGCCATTATTCCACAAGTTCCGTCTGTTGGTATACCAAGTGCATTGTGCCGACGTAGAGAAAGTAAGTCCCAAACGCTGTATATAGGTATCAAACATAAAGTTCGTATTGAATGCCTGGCTTTCTGTTCCGTTGTCCCCATTGTACAATCCCACATATTTCAGCTGTTTATTGTCCAACAATATAGAAGAGGCCTTATATTGAGGAGAATCCGAATTATAAATTGTCTTTATCCAGGCTCCATACATAGTGACGCGAGTCTTGAGCGATTCTATTCGTTTGGAAGCGAACTGAAACTCCACTCCTTCTTTACACACCTTCATTACATTACCTTGTGTGGAATACACATCCAGATTATATTCATTTGTATAAGTCAACTGAGAAAGTTCTGGAGGAGCCGTCAATGCTGATCCGTCGATACTAGCAGGATCATATAGTTTATATGCCAATGACCTATAATAAGTGATATCATCAAAAGCATTATTCATCCGTTCGCGGAAATAAGTTATCGACAGGCGGTTTCCCTTATAGCTGACGTCGGCCCGCACTTCCCATTTCATGTTACGTGCTGGTTCCAATTGATAGTTTGTATTATCCCATTTATATGTCATCATATTGATACGGCGATAATCCGGATTGGTATGGTAATAATTCAACTGAATCAAATCTACATACTTAAAATCCGGATATAGCTGTGCGGTGGTCGGCATACGGCTGATCCAGCCCAAACCTCCCGAAAAGGAAACATCCCATCCGTTTGATACCGGTAAACTCCATTGCAAGTCCAGACGAAGATCGGGATATATCTTGCCCTGCATCTTATATTTAGTGTCCAGCCCCAATAAAGACTGCAAACGGATACCAGCCGTAAAAGCCAATTTATGTCTATTTACAGGAAGATTCAACACCTCCTCGGCATAGAAGGCGAAAGGTTGCAGCTCCGGTATATCCTTAAAACGGCGAGGCCGTGTACTCAAACTTTCACTGATGGGCCGTGTCACATCGAATACCTGGCCTTCTCCCAAATTCTTCTGATAATTCCATTCCATCCCCATATTCATCGCATTCTGTAATACCCCCAACGGGAAAGCCAACCGCGTACGGGCGGAAGCCGTAACATATAAAGGTTTACCATCAATATCCATCTGTGCCACATAATTATAAGGTAGATAGATGCCATCAAACTCTCCGGTTTCTGTCTGAGTAGCAATAGCTGCCGGACGATTCAGAGAAACGGACTTTATTTCACGCATCTTCTCCCACTGCTGACTGACAGAAGTAGCCACACCAACCTCACGAATCCATAAATGGGCCGGAAACTTCATGCTCCATTTCCCCGCTATCTTCAGGCTGTTAAAGTCCGATTTATAAGAATCTTCCTTTACTGTCGCATCTTTATCCCTCTTCGCATCATCAAACGAGCCGGTATAATCGGAACTGATATTCCAATGAATATTACGTTCATTCCATAACCATTTGCCATCCAAGCGGGCGGAAGCAGTAAGGCGAGTGTAATTTTTCACACTGTTACGCGGATCTATTTTGGACTCCAAATAGTTTAAATCAGCATTCAACACATAACGCCCGTTCCCATCCAGCCGAATTCCCTTGCCTACAGAAAACAGTTTACTGGTTTTATCAGCCTTAAAACGCGCAGACAAGGGGCTCTCATTCATTTTACGCTGAATGATTACCGCACCGTTTGCCACATTACCATAAGCCACGGAAGGAATGCCACGAATGATTTCCACCTTCTCAATATTATCGGTTGAGATGGTACGCATATCTATCCCTTTTGACATTGTGCTCGTTGCATTCACTGCGGAAGTACTGTTTGGCATATATTGCAGATTCGCATCCGTATTCTGGGAGATACCATCAATATAAAATCCAACTCCCAATGAAGAGATATCCTCCGTCTTACCTGTTTCACGTATCCGGATCAGATTGGCCTGCCCCATCTGAGGATCAGCCGACTTTCCTCCAGGTACTAATTCCATCAAGTCACTGAAACTGCTGGGCTGAAGATGTTTCATGGCTGTACGGTCAACGATAGAAGCGCTGGTAGCGCGTTTTGATTCAGAAGCGGTCACCACTACCTCGTTCAGCGCCATGACCGAAGGTTTTAAATAAAAGATTGCTGAAATATCCCCAATAACCTTCACTTCTTTTTCTGTAGAATCATATCCTAAATAGGATACAATAACCCGATAAGTTCCAGGATGGATATGTAGAAGTTCAAAATGTCCATTCGCATCTGTTATTCCCCCATAAACAATCTGCTTATCCACAAACAATTGAACTGTAGCGTAATCCAACGCTTTATGAGTCTGCTCATCCAGTACAGTTCCCCGAAATACAAATGTCTGCCCCCATAAAAGAGACACATTGCTACAAATTATAAATAAAAAAATATATGCAATCTTACAAATCATTTCATTCTCTATTGGTTTGCAAAATTACAATTCATAAAAGCTCGGCACAATCCCCATTTCTAGGTATATACTAAATTATACATAGATCGGAGATACCTACATGACGGTATACAATTTACAAATAAAATCACTTTCACCTAAACTTTATATTCACATTTTTTTTCAATGATAAGATAAATACATCTACTTTTTACCTATTTCAATGGGGAAAATGCCACGCCATATAAATACAGTTCATTATCAACATATTACCCCATAAGCAATGGTATGAAAGCATAATGGCATACAACTTTATATTACAAATCCATTGGCAGAATATTTATATCCGGCAGTCAAGGCACATCAGGTTTATTAAGTAATATCTATCCTTCAAATATTAAATTAGCAAATGAAGAAAAGCAACTGCAAAAAACACTATATTTGTGAAAATGAATTCAAATTAAACAGTTAGATTATGGGTACTTTAGGTTGCATCAATGACATGATGAGAAGAGATAAAGAAAATCGTGAACTACGAAAGGCAGGAAAGGAACGCTTGAATGAAACTAGAAACCGACTGATTGATTTGAACAAAAAAGGGCACTCCTCCCATCTATCCCTTGAGCAATTAGAAGAGATCAGAATAAAAACGCAAGAAAAAGAAGAAGCGGAAACCCACCAGCTCTTCAAAATAAAATTAATCATGTTAGGCATTGTTCTAATAGCAGGAGTTCTGATATGGATAGGAATTACTTTTCTTTAAAATTCCACTCTCTATTTTTCTTTCTTATTCCTTGAAAAAACCAATAAGAATTCTTATATTTGTGATACCAACTTGGAATAACCTTAAAAACAGATAGATATGAAAAGAATATTATTACTACTGGTTTTATGTTTAAACATAAGTATGGTGCTTGGACAAGAGTATAAAAATTGGGAAAAATATGATATAGAGGGATTCTATATTATTGCCAAATCAAAAGCAGAAGCCAAGATTAGCAAAAATGTATTGAGGGAGGGAGCAGATTATTATATCCTCACCGAAATGGATGACCAAGTATTCCCATCTGGTGTCAGCAAAAAAATAACTCCCAAACTCTATAAATTAAAAGATACTGAAATATACATATTTTTCAGCTTTCCTCCTTTCCTATTTGATGCCGATAATGGAATGATAGAGATTAAAGACAATAAAGGAACTTTTTTCAAAAAGCCAACACAATAAACATCAAGATACTCCATCACCAATATCTTCATCAACCACATTCATTATCCCTAAAGATGAAGAGGGAAAAGTATGCTATAAACATACACCATCCACAAAAGAAATAATATAAATTAAAATACCATGCCTAAAATTACAAACTGGCGGTTATAGCCTCAGCCAAATCTTCATAACTTGCCAACGGGTTATCCGTGAAAACACTACGGATAACCAACTCTTTATCTATGACATAAACACGAGGTATTCCCGATTTAGCAAACTGATAGTATACCGTGCGGTTTTCTTGGGCCGAATAGGGCAAGGTCAAATGATTTTCGTCCCAATAACGGACAATCTCTGCCGAGCTCTCTTCCCTGCTAATACAAACCATCCGGATTCTTCGACCGTAATCCGTATATATTTTTTGCAGCACAGGAAGTTCTTTCCGGCAGTCCGGACACCCCGTATGAAAAAACACAATCAAAGAAACCTCTCCTTTCAGAGTTTCGGAAGTTATTATTTGTCCATCATCCATTACCACAGAGAAAACAGGAATGCTCTCTCCTGTTTGTAAATCAACAGTACCTTCCTCCACATCATCATCAATACACGCCGTACACATTACACAGGTCCAAAGCAGAAAACAGACCGTTTTTATCCAATTCTTCATTT
>DXLM01000022.1:2807-28321 GCA_019414725.1 Bacteroides sp. | reverse complement strand
CATTTCCATTCCCATTTTTCTTCTTTACAAAGATAACATGATTTTCATGAAATTACTACTTTTGCAGCATGAAACAAGAATTAAAAGAAAACCAAGGACTACCTGCCTCCTTACTTTGGACGCTAGCAATTATTGCGGGAATCTCCGTTGCCAATTTATATTATAACCAACCTTTATTAAACCGCATCAGCCGTGATCTCCAAACATCCGAGTTCACCGCCAACCTGATAGCAATGATTACCCAAATAGGTTATGCCATCGGATTGCTGTTCATTATTCCTTTGGGAGATTTATTTAAAAGGAAAACCATTATTCTAATCAATTTCACAGTCCTGGTCGTTTCATTACTAACCATCGCACTGACTCCCTATATCCATCTCATTTTATTTGCCTCTCTACTGACCGGCATTTGTTCGGTGATGCCACAAATCTTTATCCCCATAGCTGCCCAATTTTCCACTCCCGAAACCAAGGGAAAAAATGTAGGTATGATTGTATCGGGATTGCTGACAGGTATCCTGGCCTCGCGCGTAGTAAGCGGAATTATCGGTGAATATTTAGGATGGCGGTTCATTTTCTTTGTGGCAGCCGGGATGATGGTGATATGTGTCATCATCATCATGCGTGTACTACCCGACATGCCGTGTAATTTCAAAGGCAGATACAGTGATCTGATGAAATCCTTGTTTTCATTGGTTATGGAATACCCCCAGTTGCGTATTTCTTCCTTACGTGCCGGAATTGCTTTCGGCTCATTTCTTGCTCTATGGACTTCATTGGCATTTAAGATGGAACAAGCCCCTTTTTTTGCGGGAAACAACATTGTAGGGTTATTGGGATTATGCGGCATAGCAGGAGCTCTCACCGCCTCGTATATAGGAAACTATGTACAGGTTTTGGGAGTCAAACGACTGAATTACATCGGTTGTGGTTTGATATTTGCAGCGTGGTTCTCGCTTTATTCCGGTCAGAACTCCTATGTGGGAATCATCATCGGAATTTTTATCATAGATATAGGCATGCAATGCATCCAATTGAGTAATCAGACTACGATTTTCTCTCTTAACCCGAAGGCGGCCAACCGTATCAACACCATTTTTATGACGACCTATTTTATTGGCGGTTCCATAGGTACACTTCTTGCCGGAATATTTTGGCACTGGTTTGGATGGCAGGGAGTAGTAGGAACAGGTATCACACTGGCAACCTGTTCCTTTATGATAAATATCTTTTCAAAAAAATAAATCAGGAATCCATATCGCTTAGATGCAATTCCAGCGCCTTGACCGAAATATAAATCTCGCGCACAGAAATCCCCAAAGAAATAATGAGCAGCACAAGCGCCAGTCCAAAAATATATACGGATATAAGGTAGAACTGTATATACATTAAAAACATACTGACCACACAAAGCAACAAACTTCCGATACCTGTCACCTGCATGGCACGTGTCAGATAAAGACGCTTGCGGAGATTAGCAATCTGTGCTGCTGTCACAGCCGAATGATTCTCACGATATTGGTCCTTCAACGTACGCACTAATTGAGCGTATGAAAGAAAACGATTAGTATATGCCAACATAATCAGCGATATGGCAGAAAATAATAAAGCAGGAGTTGTTAAATCTATTTCCATTTTTATAGGTATTTCAAAGTTAGAATATTGCAAAGATAAAGTAAATATCCCGATATTCTCCTTCCTTTTTACAATGAAAGGAATATCTTTGCAATAAAAATAATTCAAATAAACTAATATGCAAACCATAAAATTATACATAAAAGATTGGTTGGCTATCCATCCTTACATCCAACAACAGGCTACAGACAGATATTTTGTCGATCTGGCTAACCGATTATACTCCACTTGTACGATAAGAGAGATTCCCGAATCCATAAAAAAGAAATTATGTCTTTACACCGCTGCCTATTTTGAAGATGTCATTTCAGGTTTAGGTCTATGGCAAGCATTCATCAAAAAACATCTGGAACTATATGATACGTCACTTCCTTTCTATACCATCCGGCCGGATTATATAAAAGATGAGATCAATGAAGAAGATATCCGCTTCATCATTTGGAACACTTTAGAGAAGGCTCCATATAAACATCCGTATATCAATCCGATGGACAGGAATATCGAAGAAACCTCGCATTCATTTTTCCGGATATTGGATGAAGAGTATGAAACGGCTCCCGCCAATGACACGTTACAGGATTTCTTTATGGACTTCAAAGGAAAAGAGAACGCAAACCATAAACTACGCTGGCTGTTCGGACATACTTATCTCACAGAACCATCTGTACAAGAATATATTGCACAGGTTACAGAAACCGACAAATTCATCATTCCATGTGGCCCCCTTGCCCTGTTTCTTCATGAATGGATTGACCTGCTGACCAACGGAGAAACCGAATGTTGGGAAGAGATAGAAGGACTATACCCTGCCATTCCCGAAATATCGGATGAAATGAAGGAAAGGAACCACCATACCTATCAATTGTTCACGCAAGGCACAAACGGTGCCCGTATCGTATATCTGGAAGGATATAAGGAACTACACCGTTTCCTTACCCAAGTATTACAATGGCCGGACGATTCCAATCACACTTTGCCCCAAATGAAGGAACATAAGGATTTCATCATGATGGTGAATTCCGAAAAAGGTATTCTACTGGCGAAAGATATATGCAAATACATCAGTGACCCTCTTAACCCGATGTATGATGCCGCAACGGCTGCCCAAGAGGCATTCAGCCTGCTTACTATCCCGACCAAATGCCCACCGGACCTGATGGAATATGTAATAAACAACCACTATATCCCCGATGCACAATTCCCCGAATTTGGTGAAAGGGAACTGGTTCAAAAGAATGCGGACTTTATAGCCCGCCACTCCTTATTATATTACTACAGGGGAGATTAGACTCTCCCCACCGCTACTTCGTTCACCAAAAATCTACTTTCAGCAAAGTCTTTCACATTTTGCAGAGTAGTATGAGCAATATTCGTCATTGCTTCTTTGGTAAAGAATGCCTGATGAGAAGTCACAATCACATTGTTGAAAGACAAAAGACGGGCTAAAGTGTCATCATCAATAATCTTGTCGGACTTATCTTCATAAAAATAAGGCTCTTCTTCCTCGTATACATCCAGACCGGCATATCCCACCTTTTTAGTCTTCAGTCCCTCTATCAAGGCATTGGTGTGAATCAACTGCCCACGCCCCGTATTGATAATCATCACTCCGTCTTTCATTTTACTGATGGAATAATCATTAATCAGATACTTTGTCTGTTCTGTCAAAGGACAATGCAGGGAGATGATATCCGAACTATGATAAAGTTCATCCAAAGTACAATAAACCACCTGATGTTCACGGGCAAAATTGTAATCGGGATAAAGATCATATGCAAGAACATTCATACCGAATCCACGTAATATCTGAATTAAAATCTTGGCAATCTTACCCGTACCGATAATTCCGGCAGTCTTGCCATGCATATCAAATCCCATAAGCCCGTGCAGGGAGAAGTTCCCGTCACGTGTCCGCATTGTGGCACGGGGAATCTTGCGGTTGAGTGATAACATCAACGCCACTGTAAATTCGGCAACGGCATAAGGTGAATAAGCCGGTACCCGTACCACTTTCATCTTACCTGCCGTTGCCGCTAAATCCACATTATTATAACCTGCGCATCTTAAAGCCAGCAGTTTAACACCATTATCCGCCATTGCCCGGATAACTTCGGCATCAGCCGTATCGTTTACGAAGATACAAACCACATCCACTCCTTTGGTCAACACCACGTTATTCATATTCAAATGGCCTTTGTAATACCTGATATCAAAGCCAAACTTCTCATTAGCCTCCGTAAACGAGCGTTCGTCGTAGGGTTTCGTGTCGTAAAAAGCTATTTTATAAGCCATAATTGTTTTTCCATTTATAGTTCATATAAATAACAAAAACACGGCCCCTACTGTTCACATACTGACTTATAGTTTTTTCAGTTCCGTGTACAGGCGCTGTACAGGAAGCCCCATCACATTGAAGTAACTACCTGAAATACCACGGACACCAATGAAACCTATCCACTCTTGTATACCATAAGAACCAGCCTTATCCATCGGCTTGTAAACCCGGATATAATAATCGATCTCCTCATCGGACAATTCTGCAAACGTTACTTCTGTCACAGCTGAAAAACTTCGCTGAGCCCCGGCGGTAGTCAGACAAACTCCGGTTATCACCTGATGGGTCTTGCCGGAAAGCTTCCACAACATTTGCCGTGCATCATCCTCGTTATGAGGCTTGCCCATGACTACACCATCCAACCATACAATGGTATCGGCAGTAATAATCAATTCGTCCGGATGCATGGTATTCCGGTAAGCAGCCGCCTTCTCGCAAGCTATATACAAAGGGATTTCCTCTGCTTTCAATGTATCCGGATAGGTTTCCTCTATGCCGGGTAGTGTTTTTACTTCATATTTTATACCTAAGCCGGATAACAATTCTTTGCGGCGCGGAGAATTGGAAGCAAGGATTATTTTATATTTTTCTAAATTTTCCAACATAACTTTTCTTTATTTCATTACCACCCGAAGGCCTTTTCATGAGCCATCCATTTTCCTTGAGCCTTCAAGACCTGTTCCACCACGTCACGGCCACATCCATATCCCCCGTTACGATGAGAAATATAAACAGCTGTTTCCTTTATCTCAGGTGCCGCATCAGCAGGACAACAAGGCAGCCCACACAAACGCATCACTTCATAATCGGGAATATCATCGCCCATATAGAGTATCTCCTCATCTTGCAATCCATATTTTTCCTTCAAATGGGCATACTCCCGGGTCTTCACCGCAGCAGCCAGATAGACATCTTTGATACCCAGCCCCTCATAACGCTTACGCACCGCCTCGGTATTTCCACCGGTAATGATGGCAACATGCAGCCCGCATTTCACAGCCAACTGCAATGCATACCCATCCTTGATATTAACCGTACGCATGGGTTCACCATTGGGGTGCAAATAAATAGTTTCCGCACTCAATACCCCATCTACATCAAATACCAATGCCTTTATTTTCTTTAAATCATAGTTTATCATACCACTTATGAGTTCTTTCCCTCTTTATTTGCCTGAATGACAGACAAAGGGAGATTATGAATACTTTTACTTATCTTTTCGTACAATTCCTGCAAAGACTCCTCGTCCGCCAACATCTCCAAATGTTTGCTTATTACGTTTTCATCGTAGCGTACAGCCGGACCTGTCTGCGCCTGTGTGGGAGAAAGTTCATGTACTTTGCCGGCAGTTTCGTCTATCAGCGGAAGCATCACTTCAAAAGGAATCCCCTGCTTTTCCAGTATATGTGAACTTAATGCATACATATGGTTTGCAAAATTACAAGCAAAGACTGCCGCCAGATGCAAATACCTACGTTGCCCGGAAGTCACTTCATACACTTTAGGACTGAGACGAACTGCCACCATACGCAGCAATTCCACTTCTGCCGGAGCAGATGCTTCTATAAAAAAAGGTACAGTATTGAAATCCACTTCACGCTGCTTGCTAAAAGTCTGCATAGGATAAAGTACCCCATAGCGTTTTACCAATCCCTTCCATAAATCCATAGACATACTACCCGCCGTATGTACAAACAAGGCCTGCTCCCTTCCTTTCACCAATACAGGAGCCAATTGTCGCAAAACTGCATCTTTCAGCGCTACAATATACAAATCGGCATCCCGACGTATCTCGTCCGGCACAATTGTGTAGTCTACTGAAAGTCTGGCAGCCAATGCAGAAGCAGATTCCTCTGTACGGCTGTATACCTGCAAGATAAGACACCCCGCCTTTTGTAAAGCAATTCCCAGATGGGTTGCCACATTGCCGGCTCCTATCAGAACTATTTTCATCATCGGGTCGAAACTAAATATAAAATAACTCCCACCAGCAACAAAGCCGCCGGCAACAAATAAGCAGACATCTGTCCCAACAAAGCTATCACCAAACCGATATTCAATATCAGCCATATACCCGCCAATACAATTCCTACTGACTTATCGGCCTTGAACCAAAGGAAAATAACAGCTGCATACAGTAACAGATTGTCTTTCTGCATAACCCATGGCAACCCGTGTGAAGCAAATCCTATAAACTTATCGATCAGATAAAGCATCCCCATCACAATGAGAAACACCGCAGAAGCTTTATACGTATCCTTATGATTGACAGCAGCCACGTTTACTTGCCTCCATATTTATTAATGTGAATTTTCTCCCATTGTAAATGCTCCTCATTAAAAGGCTTGCGTTCCATACTCTTATGTCCTACCGCTATAATGGAAACCACCTGCAACTGCAACGGAATATCAAGCAACGTATGCACGTATTCACCCGAGGGCATCCCGGTAGCGGTAAAACGTTCACGCACCTGTATCCAACAACTTCCCAACCCCAAATCTTCTGCCTGCAACTGGATCATTATGGAAGCAATTGACGCATCTTCAATCCAGACATCACTAGCCAACGGATCAGCCATCACAACTACAGCCATAGCAGCATCCGCTAGGAAAGCCGCCCCCATCTCCTTACAATGGGAAAGTTTTTCCAACATATCCTTATCATCTACCACAATAAACTGCCAGCAATTGCTACGTTTAGAAGACGGAGCCATCAAAGCAGCCTTCAACAAAGCAACTACCTCTTCCTGTGTCAACTCTTGATCCGTGAACTTACGCATGCTGCGTCTGTTCTTTATTAAGTCACTAAATTGTTCCATAATATACCCTGTTAATTTATTTTTCTGCACAAATATACAACTAGAATGTGGATTGATAAACAAAAAACAATAAATTTGCAATTAGAGATGCCTGTCAGATTAAGTACATATCGCAAAGGAAATGCCATTCCCCCTCTGCCGGGAACAAACATTTTCCATTCTACCGAGCTGTTTCATGTCTTTGAAATGACCCGGGGATACGAACCTTTGCTTATCGTTGCCTATATAGGAAACCGTCCTGTAGGCAAACTGCTGGCAGTCATCCGGAAAAGTGTGCGCCTGTTTCCCCCCGCAATCATCAAACGATGCGAAATTTATGGCACAGGCGAGTATTTTGATGAAGAACAGAATAAGGAAGACCTGTTCGGGGAAATATTGGAACATCTCACCAACGAAGTATTATGCAAATCGTTCCTCATCGAGTTCCGCAACTTGGAAAATCCGCTATTCGGATACAAAGCCTTCAGAAGGAACAACTATTTCGCCATTAATTGGCTAAGAGTACGTAATTCACTGCACAGTAAAACTCCTTACGAACGGCTGAGCATGTCTCGCAGAAGACAAATAAACAAAGCTCTGAGAAATGGTGCCATCATGGAAATAGCCGACAATGAGAAAGATATACAAGATTTCTCACGAATGTTGAAAAAAGCCTATTCCTCACAGATAAGAAAACATTTCCCGGACATCGGCTTTTTCCGGTTATTAGCATGGCAGAACCCGGAAAAAGAATTAGCCAAAGTGTTTCTTGTGAAATATAAAGGCAAAATCATCGGTGGTTCTATCTGTCTTTTCTCAAAAGAAAGTGCCTACCTGTGGTTCTCAGGAAGTATGCGGAAAACCTATGCTTTTCTTTACCCCGGTATTCTGTCCGTATGGGCACCTATTACCTATGCTTACGAAAAAGGATATGCACATTTGGAATTCATGGATGCAGGATTACCGTTCAAAAAGCACGGTTACAGGGACTTTGTACTCCGCTTTGGCGGCAAGCAGAGCAGTACACGCCGCTGGTTCCGCTTCAGTTGGAAGTGGCTGAACAAACTCTTGTGCAAATTCTATATTTAACTCATTTTTGTCTTTTTGTCTAAAGTGTTGTGAAGCATCTTGCAAATAAGAAATAAAATTGAAGAAATATTTCTTTATTTAACTCGAAATTACTTTCTTTGTGCAGTTTTATCTGAAAACTTGAGTATAAAACCAAACTATTAAAATTATAAGATCATGAAAATCTCACACATTGAACACCTGGGCATTGCCGTAAAGAGCATTGAAGAGGCCCTGCCGTATTATGAAAACGTATTAGGTCTGAAATGCTACAATATCGAAACAGTAGAGGATCAGAAAGTTAAAACCGCTTTTCTGAAAGTAGGTGATGTTAAAATAGAACTGCTGGAACCTACAAGCCCCGAAAGCACTATCGCAAAGTTCATTGAAAAAAATAATGGCAACGGTGGTATGCATCATTTGGCTTTTGCAGTGGAAGATGGTGTGGCAAATGCGTTAGCCGAAGCTGAAACCACCGGCATCCGTCTCATTGACAAAGCTCCGCGTAAAGGTGCTGAAGGTTTGCAAATTGCTTTTTTACATCCCAAATCAACTTTGGGCGTCCTGACCGAGCTTTGCGAAAAACCATAAAACACGAGATCTGACTATTCACGATTGAAGTCAGTATATTTAGTCTGGTTCAAGCGTAAATAGAATTATTTTTTAATCGTAAATTGTAAAATCATAAGTAAAATGAGCAATCAACTTGAAAAAATAAAAGAGCTTATCGAACGCCGGGCTACAGCACGCATGGGTGGAGGTGATAAAGCAATTGCAAAACAGCATGATAAAGGAAAATATACAGCCCGCGAACGCATAGCCATGCTGCTGGATGAGGGCAGTTTCGAAGAAATGGATATGTTTGTGGAACACAGATGCACCAATTTCGGCATGGAGAAAAAACATTATCCGGGCGACGGTGTAGTAACAGGTTGTGGTACCATAGAAGGACGTTTAGTTTACATCTTTGCACAGGATTTCACTGTTTCTGCCGGTTCTCTTTCAGAAACAATGTCTCTGAAAATATGCAAAGTAATGGATCAAGCTATGAAAATGGGTGCTCCCTGTATCGGTATCAACGACTCGGGTGGCGCACGTATTCAAGAAGGTATCAATGCATTGGCCGGTTATGCTGAAATTTTCCAACGCAATATTCTTGCTTCAGGTGTTATTCCGCAGATCTCAGGTATTTTCGGTCCTTGTGCAGGCGGAGCTGTTTACTCTCCTGCGCTGACAGACTTCACCTTGATGATGGAAGGCACATCATATATGTTCCTTACCGGACCGAAAGTGGTAAAGACTGTTACAGGTGAAGATGTAAGCCAGGAAAACTTAGGTGGTGCAAGCGTTCATTCAACCAAATCCGGTGTTACTCATTTTACTGCCAAGACGGAAGAAGAAGGGTTAGCCATGATCCGCAAATTGTTAAGCTATATTCCTCAGAACAATCTGGAAGAAGCTCCCTATGTAGACTGTACCGATCCTATCGACCGTCTGGAAGACTCTTTGAACGAAATTATCCCCGACAGCCCCAACAAACCATACGATATGTATGAGGTGATCAGCGCCATCGTAGATAATGGTGAGTTTTTGGAAGTCCAACCTCACTACGCTAAAAATATCATCATTGGTTTCGCACGTTTCAACGGCCAGTCTGTAGGTATTGTTGCCAACCAACCCAAATACCTAGCGGGTGTGCTTGACAGCAATGCGTCACGCAAAGGTGCTCGTTTTGTACGTTTCTGCGACGCTTTCAATATACCTCTTGTTTCATTGGTAGATGTTCCGGGATTCCTTCCGGGTACAGGACAAGAATACAACGGTGTAATCCTCCACGGTGCCAAGTTGCTGTATGCTTACGGCGAAGCGACTGTACCCAAAGTGACAATTACCCTGCGTAAATCATACGGCGGATCTCACATTGTAATGAGCTGTAAACAACTTCGCGGTGATATGAATTATGCATGGCCTACTGCCGAAATCGCCGTTATGGGTGGTGCAGGTGCAGTAGAAGTATTATACGCACGCGAAGCCAAAGAACAGGAAAATCCTGCCGCATTCCTAGCCGAAAAAGAAGCTGAATACACCAAGCTGTTCGCCAATCCTTACAATGCTGCCAAATATGGCTACATTGATGATGTGATTGAACCGCGTAATACCCGTTTCCGCATCATCCGTGCATTGCAACAGTTGCAGACTAAGAAATTAACCAATCCGGCTAAGAAGCATGGTAATATTCCTCTTTAATTAAAAATTAAAAATTGAGAATTGAACATGAAGAAATTAAATATAGGAATATTCCTTTCTTTGCTGCTGATGGTGGGGTTATGTTCTTGTGGAGAACAGAAATCGAACACCAAGCTGGTACTGAATGAAGTGCTGATTGAAAATGAAAGCAATTTCCAGGATGACTACGGAGTACACAGCGCATGGATTGAAATATTCAACAGATCATTTGGTAGCGCAGACCTTGCCGGTTGTTTACTGAAGGTGAGCAGCCAGCCTGGAGATACTGCTACTTATTTTATCCCTAAAGGTGATGTATTGACTTTGGTCAAACCTCGCCAGCACGCTTTATTCTGGGCAGACGGCGAACCCAACCGCGGTACTTTCCACACTAATTTCACACTGAATGCCGCAACCGACAATTGGATTGGATTGTATGATTCAGGCAAAAAATTATTGGATCAGATTATTGTTCCGGCAGGCACATTGCAAGCAAACCAATCATACGCACGTGTCAGCGACGCAGCAAATGAATGGGAGGTGAAAGGTTCCAGCGCAGACAAATATGTGACTCCGAGCACCAATAACAAGACTATCAACAGTCATGCAAAGATGGAAAAATTCGAAGAACACGACGGTAGTGGTATCGGTATGGCCATCTCTGCTATGAGCGTTGTATTCTGCGGTCTTCTTTTACTTTTCATTCTCTTCAAATGTGTAGGTAAGATTTCTGTAAACCTGAGCAAGCGCAATGCCATGAAGGTAAAAGGTATTACCGACAAGCAAGAAGCCAAAGAAAAGAAATTGGGTGAAGCTCCGGGCGAAGTATTCGCCGCTATCGCCATGGCCATGCATGAAATGCAAAGCGATGTACATGACGTGGAAGAAACCGTTCTTACCATTACCCGTGTAAAACGTAGTTATTCACCGTGGAGTTCCAAGATTTATACCTTGCGTGAAACTCCCCACAAAAAGTAAGTCACCAATAAAAAGATAAAATGATGAAAGAATATAAATATAAGATCAACGGTAACGTATACAAAGTTGCCATTGGAGATATAGAAGACAATATCGCTCATGTTGAAGTGAACGGTACTCCTTACAAAGTGGAAATGGAAAAAGCTCCGAAAGCTGTAGTGAAACCGGTAGTTCGTCCTGTATCAACCAGCCCTGCTCCGGCACCAGCTACAGTAGTAAAGCCTGCTGCAACTTCTACAGGTAAATCGGGCGTTAAATCTCCGTTGCCGGGGGTAATCCTTGATATCAAGGTAAATGTGGGTGATACCGTAAAAAAGGGGCAAACCATCATTATCCTTGAAGCTATGAAGATGGAAAATAACATCAATGCAGACAAAGACGGCAAGATCACCGCAATCAATGTAAGTAAAGGAGAATCCGTTCTCGAAGGTACTGACCTTGTAATTATTGAATAATATGGGAGAATTTATCAACTTTTTAGGGAATAACCTAGCTGACTTTTGGACATATACGGGTTTTGCCAATGCTACTGTTGGTCATATCGTAATGATCCTGATAGGTTTATTCTTCATATACCTTGCCGTGGCCAAGGAATTTGAGCCGATGTTGCTCATTCCTATCGGTTTCGGTATCTTGATCGGTAATATTCCTTTCAACATGGAAGCCGGACTGAAAGTCGGCATCTATGAGGAAGGTTCTGTTCTTAATATTTTATATCAAGGAGTTACCTCCGGATGGTATCCACCACTTATCTTTTTAGGTATCGGTGCAATGACGGATTTCTCGGCATTGATTTCAAATCCTAAACTGATGTTGATTGGTGCTGCCGCACAGTTTGGTATTTTCGGTGCATACATGATTGCATTGGCAATGGGCTTTGATCCGATGCAGGCTGGTGCTATCGGCATCATCGGTGGTGCGGACGGTCCGACAGCAATCTTCCTTTCATCCAAACTGGCGCCTAACCTGATGGGAGCTATTGCGGTATCTGCCTATTCATACATGGCATTGGTACCGGTTATCCAGCCGCCTATCATGCGTCTGCTCACTACCAAGCACGAACGTTTGATCCGTATGAAACCACCACGCGTCGTTTCTCATACAGAAAAAGTAATGTTCCCTATCATTGGTTTGTTGCTTACTTGTTTTTTGGTTCCGTCGGGTCTGCCTCTATTGGGTATGCTTTTCTTTGGTAACTTATTGAAAGAAAGCGGTGTAACCCGTCGCTTGGCAGAAACTGCCCGCGGTCCGCTGATTGATACCATTACCATCTTATTAGGATTGACAGTAGGTGCTTCCACGCAAGCTTCAGAATTCCTTACCATTGATTCGATTTTGATTTTCGCGCTGGGTGCATTGTCATTCATCATTGCTACCGCTTCGGGAGTTATCTTCGTAAAGATATTCAACTTGGTATTAGGTAAGGATAACAAAATCAATCCGCTTATCGGCAATGCCGGTGTATCTGCTGTTCCTGACTCGGCACGTATCTCTCAGGTTATCGGTCTGGAATATGATCCTACCAACTACTTGCTGATGCATGCCATGGGTCCCAACGTAGCCGGTGTAATCGGTTCTGCCGTAGCTGCCGGTATTTTACTTGGGTTCTTGATGTAATTCATTGAACAACAATAAATAAAATCCTCTTCAACTAATATGTGGAAGAGGATTTTTTATTGATATAGATTAAGAAATGAATGATTTATTATGATTTTTGAACGATTAGTTATATAAGATATGCTGAAAAACATATAAATTTGCCGCCGTAAAACCAAACTAAATTAAACGAAGATGGAAAAGAAAACAGTTAAGTACCATATTCCCCAACACGGAATATATATGTACGCACGTACTAATTCTGGGAAAACTGAACTCATTGTCCTAAACAGCACCGATGCCGAACAAGTGGTGGCAAATGACCACTACCGCATAATGACAAATGATTCAAAAAGCGGTAAAGAACTTATCAGTGGCAAAAAAATTGACCTTACCAAAAATATGACAGTCGGTGCACGTCAATCATTGATTATTGAATTATAATTGTTTTTTTAAGGTAAGAAGGTAAAATGAGAAAGTAAGAATAAAGGCGGCTTTTATTAAAGGGCCGCCTTTATTTATATCTCTGTCCACCTCTTTTATTTACGTGAAACAATTGTCCCTGTAGCTTGATTAGTAGGCATAACCAACATTTCTGCAATCTGCATATATTCCGGTACGGAAGCTGCAAAATAAACCGTTTCCGCAATATCATCTCCCGTCAATGGACGAATGCCTTTATATACATTATCCGCCTTTTCCTTATCTCCCCGGAAACGAACAACTGAAAAATTTGTTTCCACCAGCCCCGGTTTGATATTAGTCACTCTCAATGGAGTATCAACTAAATCTATACGCAGTCCATCCGATAAAGCTTTCACAGCAGCCTTTGTAGCACAATACACACTACCTCCCGGATAAGCAGCATCTCCGGCAATAGAACCAATATTAATAATATGTCCTCGTTTACGTTCCACCATTCCCGGTACGATCAGGCGTGTCATTGCCAGCAAAGCCTTAATATTAGTATCTATGACAATATCCCACTCATCCAGACTGCCTTCCTGTTCTTTATCCGTACCGATAACCAACCCAGCATTATTCACCAATATATCAATGGATTGCCATTCCTTGGGCAATGATTCCAAAGCAGACGTTGCCGCTTTACGGTCGCGCACGTCAAAAGGAAGCAAATATATTTTCGCACCATATTGCTTTTCTAATTCTTCTTTCAATGCACTCAGTTTATTTACGTTACGGGCATTTAAAATCAAACTTGCTCCCTGTGAAGCAAACTTGCGAGCGCATCCGGCACCGATACCGCTGGAAGCTCCTGTGATAAAAACAATCTTATCCATTTTATTATTTCGATTTATTAAAGAACTTACTGAAAAATAGTATTTGATAGTCTATGGCATTATTCCAATACCTGCCTGTATGCCCACCCGGACGGATGATAAAGTCATGATTTATTTTCTTCTTCAACAGTTTTTCGTGTACAGCCTTATTCACTTCCAGAAAAAAATCATCACAACCGCAATCTATTATAACAGCCAAATCACCATTCTTTATCTTATCCAACTGATTAATTACCGTATGTTCGTCCCATCTCTGCTTGTTGCTCGCTTCTTCACCTAATTGCTTCTTCATCTCCCAATTATTGGGAAACGGACGGATATCTAAACCTCCACTCATACTACCTCCTCCTCCAAAGACATCTTTATGACGGATGGATAACCATAAACTTCCATGACCACCCATACTTAACCCGGTGACAGCACGTCCCCCTCTCTCCGCTTTCGTAGTAAAATTCTTATCAATATAGTTCACCAATTCTTTTGACACGAATGTTTCATAACGGTACTCCTTGTTCAAAGGGCTGTCCCAATACCAACTGTTCTTCCCGTCCGGACAAACAAAAATGATTCCTTCCTTATCAGCTATCCGAGGTAATTCCGGTTTTATCCCGAGCCATGTTCCCGCATTGCCCCCATATCCGTGAAGCAGATAAAGTACGGGACATTTTTCACCTGCCATGGCTTTATCCGGACAGATGGTAATTACCTGAACCTCTTTATTCATTGCATCGCTATGTACCGACAAAGTATCCACCTTAGCTGCCTGCATTCCTACAGACAAACACCAGCTTCCTATCAAAAAAGCCCAATATCGTTTTTTCATGTATATAAAAAATTACCCGATGTAAAGGTACAATATAATTTGCAATTTAGTTGCATCTTCTTTCCGCTATCTTTGTTGTCATAAATAAAAAGAAACAATGAAAAAAATAAAATTAGAATCAGTTTTCAATGAATTCACTTTAATGGGAATAGCTGTATCAGGAGCATTCTATCTAGGAGAATACTGGGAAGGTATTGCCGTTATTCTGTTCTATCTCATAGGTGAATGGTTCCAACACAAAGCTGTACACAAAGCACGCAGCGACATCAAAGCATTATTGGATGTACGTCCCGAAACAGCCACTGTAATATATAACAACACATATAAAATAACAGTACCGGAAAAAGTACAGCCAGGAGAAACCATTGAAGTAAAAGTTGGAGAAAAAGTACCTCTAGACGGATTTTTACTGGAAGATTCCGCTTCATTTAATACGGCCGCCCTAACCGGAGAAAGTGTTCCCCGGACTCTATATAAACAAGAAGAAGTTTTAGCAGGAATGATCGCTTCAGATAAAGTGGTACGGATCAAAGTAAACAAACCGTATGATCAAAGTACGTTAGCACGTATCCTCACTTTAGTACAAGATGCAGCAGAAAGAAAAGCCCCTGCCGAATTATTTATCCGCCGTTTTGCACGAATTTATACACCGATAGTGACAGGACTGGCAATACTAGTTGTCATACTCCCCTATTTATACTCTCTGATAAAACCTGAATTCATTTTTGTTTTTGATGATTGGTTCTATCGGGCTTTAGTATTCCTAGTCATATCATGTCCTTGCGCATTAGTGGTCAGCATTCCATTAGGATACTTTGGAGGTATTGGTGCCGCATCTCACAAAGGGATTCTTTTCAAAGGGGGTAATTATCTAGATGCCATAACCCAAATAAACACCGTAGTATTCGATAAAACCGGAACACTCACCCAAGGTGTATTCAGTGTCCAGGCAATATCGGCAGCCGAAGGTGTTTCGCAAAAAGAACTGCTTCAACTTATCGCCTCTATAGAGAGTTTCAGCAATCATCCTATCGCAAAAGCCATTGTCAAATATGCAGAAGAACAAAATATATCCCTTAACTCGTCACTGAAAATAACCGAATTTGCCGGATATGGAATAAAAGCCGTAACAAACGGTAAAGAAGTATATGTAGGAAATGCACGGTTATTATCAAAATACGGCATCTCTTTTCCCTATGAAATCAGCGACATGACAGAAACAATCGTGTTATGTGCAATGGAAAACAAATATTTGGGATATCTTTCATTGGCGGATACACCAAAACCAGATGCTGTACAAGCCATCCGCGAACTGAAAGACTTAAATATTAATAATATTCAAATATTATCGGGAGACAAACAGACAATTGTTTCTAATTTAGCCGAAAAGATAGGTGTCACACAGGCTTTCGGCGATTTGCTACCCGAAGGTAAGGTAGCACATTTAGAACAATTAAAAGCAAATTCTGAAAATCGTGTAGCTTTTGTAGGAGACGGTATCAATGATACTCCCGTACTGGCACTCAGCGATGTTGGGATTGCCATGGGTGGCCTAGGATGTGACGCTGCTATAGAAACTGCGGATGTAGTGATACAAACAGACCAACCCAGTAAAGTGGCGGAAGCTATAAAAATAGGGAAACAGACCCATCGCATCGTATGGCAAAATATATCAATGGCATTCGGAGTGAAATTGTTAGTATTGCTATTGGGAGCCGGCGGAATGGCCACTATGTGGGAAGCCATATTTGCAGATGTAGGCGTAGCTTTACTCGCCATTTTTAATGCAATGAGAATACAGAAATGGAAAGAATAAAATGATTTGACCTATGAATGAAACAATCTATTTAAAAAAACTGGAACAGCGGGAAATCAAACCGACAGCCATACGTCTGCTTATTCTAAAAACCATGATGCAGCACAAAGAAGCATTTTCACTGTTGGATTTGGAAAACGAATTGGATACGGTAGACAAATCAACCATCTACCGCACCATAACCCTTTTTTTAGCCCATCATCTGATTCATGGCATTGATGACGGTACAGGATCGTTAAAATATGCAGTTTGCAGCAATGATTGCAATTGTGAGGTAGACGACCTCCACACTCACTTCTACTGTGAGAACTGTCACCGCACGTTTTGTATGAAAAGTATCCACGTGCCCATCGTGACACTACCTCCCGGATTCACCGTACAAAGTATCAATTATGTCCTGAAAGGTCTATGTTCGGAATGCTCTCATCAGCATATATAACTATTGCCAGAAAAGGAAATCAACCCCAAAGCCCAGTTGATATAATCCAATGCAGGCATCCGAATTTACTGATCGGATGCCATTCATCTAATTGTCTGTTATTCAAAGCTGTAATATTTTCTTATATAGTATCCGCCCTTTTAATGAACATCAATCAAGAAATACAGTATTTTTATTTGGGAGCAAGAAACTTCTTAGTCAGCCATTTTCTCACAGGCTCATCATACAGTTTCAGACACAGGCAAGCCAAAATGACACTCAAAACAAAAACACCCACAGCTACATACCAAGTTTCTCCCAATGTATAAAGTTTATTCTCAATCAACCATGCGTAGAACAAATACATCAACGGATAATGTACTACATAAACCGGATAGGATATATCTCCCAAGAACTTGCATATCTTTGTAGACTGCTTATCCGTAGTAGTACCCGACGCCCCCAGCCACACAAGAAAAGGAAAAACCACAATTACACAAAAAGCTTCATAAATACCATTCATGCAAATCGGCTCCAATCCTTCCAGATAAGGAACCGAGAACAGCGCAATCAGTATAATAGTACATATCCAAAACGCCCCATTCACCTTCATAGGCTTGAAGTTACGCGACATCAACATACCCAATGAAAATGGGAAAAGCATACGCAAAGTTCCACCTAAAAAATTCACTCCGTCGAGTGTCCATCCCACTCCCATATTCCCATAACCAGACACATTGAAAACAGCGAATGACGCTAATGCCATACCCAGCATCACAACCAGCACAGCCAATGCTTTATTAGATAACCGACGAATGAACAACGCATAAAGAATATTACCTATATATTCAAAAAACAGGGACCAGCAAGGTCCGTTCAACGGAAACATCTCACCATTACCACGAACTTCATATCCCACACCCGGCATGGCAGGAATAAAGAATATTGTACAAAGTAAAGACAACATAATCATGGAAATAGCGACATGCGTTCCATCCCATTGCACACAACCCTGAATACAGAACGTAATAGCTCCCAAAACAGCACCCATAATTACCATCGGATGAAGACGGATCAAACGGCGTTTGAAAAAGTCTTTCATAGTGAAATTCTTCCCCCAACGGTCATCATACGCATAACCGATAACAAACCCCGAAAGAATAAAAAAGAAATCCACAGCAAGATACCCGTGGTTGAGAGTTTCGATATTGCCGGCACTAGCAAAAGCAAAACCTTCAAATACATGATACCATATTACCATAAGAGCAGCAACTCCTCTCAATCCATCAAGAAGATCATAATGAGGCTTTGTATCAGTAAATGCTGCAGAAGAGATTTTTTCCATAATAAATTAATAGATTTAATAATTGATTCTTTTTAACTGTTACTAATAATGCTGCAAAGTTACACAACTTAAAGGCTTTTAAATTTGTCCTATGACAAAAAATCAGCAATACATAAATTATTTCTTAGCTCGGAGACGACTAAGTGTGGGAAGTGTTATACCCAAATAAGATGCAATATACCTTAACTTCACCCGTTGGCATATCTGAGGAAACTGTTGTTTAAACTCCTCATATCTTTCCTTTGCTGGCAAAGTCAGCCGTTCTTTGTGAGAACGATGCAAACGCCTGTACTCATTTTGATGAATAATCCTCCCCCAATTAGCCAATTCAATATTAGTCTGAAACAGTCTGGTTAAATCAGCTAATGATATTTTGTAAACAACTACATCTTCAAGCGTTTCCACAAATTCCTCGCTCGGCTTATTATAGTACAACTCGTCCATACTGAAAACAATACCTCCTTCCCATGAAAAGGAGGTTGTTATTTCTTCTCCATTTACAAGCCAGAAAGAACGTGTCATTCCTTTTTCTATGAAATAAGCTGATTTACAAAATGTATTCTCCTTTATTAACTGATATTTCTTAGGGAAACGACATAAAATCATACATTTTTTCAGTTCTTGTATCGTATCTTCAGAAACCGGACACAAAGAGAGCATATTATCTATAATGTTTGTCATAAAACCGTAGTCCATTTAAAATACATATAAACACACCCGATATAAACACGGGATATACCTTTTTTTTCTTTTCAGCCAAAAGTACAAATATATATTGGAAAACGACATCATTTTTCCAAATAATCGGAGTTTCCAAGACCACTCCATACAAGAATGTCCATATACCTCTTTTATTTATTACTTTTTGTTCAAATTACAAAGATAAAGCATTAAAATGCCAACCAGACTTTTAAAACATCCCATCGCTTAATGCACCACTCTAAAAGAATTTCAATAGCCTCCAAATCACTTTTCATATAATCTATCAGAAATTTCATACCAAGAAAACCCCAAAGAAATACCAAAGAATTGAACATTTTTTATGAAAAACAGCCCTTGACAGATTAGCGGATGCAGGCTATTTTTGCATTTTAACAATTATAACCCTTAAAACAAAAAACATTTACTTTGCAGTATGAAGTATTTATTATCGGAAGAATAAATTCTTAATTAATAATCTGCTACTGCTTTAACCAACAAGTCCAATCACATGAAAAAAATTATAACATTACTTTTAATATTGTTGTTTGCCACAAAAAGCACTTTCTCCCAATCGCCAAACAATATAGAGAAGTTCGTCGTAGTCAGTGTAAATGATAAAGATAGTATTTTAAACAAAATAAAAATGTCTGCTCCCCAATTCTACAACATCGGAAAAGGTAAACGTATAGAGGTAAAAGTATGCAATGAAGACAGCATACAAATAAGAAGAGTACGCTGTCTTTTATATTATTCCAACTCCGGCAAGAAAGAATGTATAGGAAAAATATGGATTTCTCCTCTTATTGGCTACGAAACCTGCTATTTTTGCATGAACGTGGATATCCCCCTAACAAAAGATGAATGGCATAAACTAACTTTCCGAATAAAGAGAGGAAAAAATTATAAGGATTACAAATTCTTGAAACAGCAAGTACAAGAATAAAACATTTGATAATAAGAGAGAGATTGACAAGAATAAGAACAAGTAAGAATTGTTTTTATTTTAAGTTTCAGCCTTAAAATAAATCTAGATTTATTTCACACCATTCTGATTATTTGTATATTTGTCTCTTGATAATAAAATTATGCAATTTATTAATTTACAAAAACGATGAGCTATATCCAAAACAATCTACAAGCTGGTGAAGAAATTAAATACAAAGCAGATATTCACTGGTATATATTTGCATATCCGGTAATACTACTATTATTAAGCGCCTTCTTTTCTTCCGCACAAACCGGATTATTCTATTATGTCAGCATATTTCTATTGTTGTCAGGATTATTCCAATTGATAAAAAGAATTCTTCTTAAGATGGGAGCTGAATATGTTGTCACAAACAAGAAAGTCATTCTAAAATCCGGTATTTTAAACCGGGATGCCCTTGAATTGGTTTTAAACAAATGCGAAGGAATACGGATTAATCAAAGCCTCATGGGACGTATGCTCGGTTTTGGTTCTATTGTAGTTACTACAGGCGGGGTCACCAACAAATTTGACTTTATCACCAATCCTATAAAGTTCAGAAACGAAATCAATGCACAAATTCAATAAGAATAAGTGAAAAGCATTTAAAGAAATACAAAGAGAACGGGTATAAACACGCTTTTGCACATACATCCATACAAGGCTATACCTACGTACGAGCTTATGCGTATGTATATGTAAAATGCCTCAGTCCAGAATAAAATTCCATATCAAAGACAAGGGCGTTTTAAAAAAAAATCAAGAGCTTTTTAAAAAAGATAACCGCCTTTTTTTAAAAGAACAAGAGCTTTTTTTAAAATGTCTTGTTCTTTTTTACCGCTGCCGCGAATCCGTAAGCTATCATTTCGTGGAAGTTTCCTCTTTCATGCGCATTTCTTACGAGGAAAAGGCTTGAAAACGCCCTACTTTATACCAGGCAGGAACTGTCTATAAAAAAGAATATATGGCTGACAGCAAGCATATTATGTGAAAATCAACTTCAAAACGTAGTGAGGGCATGAGAGTATAAGTGAGAGCAATTTTTTTTACCATTATCATATAAGTCATTCATAATAAATCCATTATACATACAGTGAGGGCATGAGGGTATAAATACCCCGAACTTTCCAGCGAGAGCTGAAGCTTAAATACCATTGCTTTGACATACCACGACCACTACAAGTTGTACCCCATTTCCAACAGCTTTTTTTAGAAATGCTCAACAAAAAACAAGCCAGCCAATTCATTCTAAAAATATTTGAATTAGCCGGCTTGTTTGTATCCTTAGGTGTTCCCCTAAATAAGATTCGCCTAAACGGAAAAATGGAAAACTATCCGGTTATTCCTACGGATCAGTATCTCACATCGCGCACACAGAACACACCGGCTCTGCCGTATTTTTTCCGTTCTTCCTTGTCTTCCTCCACCATGCCTCTCTCATCTGAATAGTAGGGCATCATATGCATTTCTACCCGGCGAATTTTCAGCAACTCCAGTTCCGAATCGGTCTTCCAATAGTTCAGTATGTAGCCGGTAGGCGTATATTCGTGTCTACCGGGATAATAGCGGCTGTAAGAATACGCCGTACGGCAATGGAACACGGCGCAAAGCCGGTGCTTAAAGTTATGCTTCCTTTTATCACTTAAATCGCATGTCAGACTGAGTGGGTTGTACCAGCCGTAAGCATCACCTACGGCATCCTTGTCTCCCGGCTTCACCATGGGCGAGAAAGGCAGGTTGTCCTCATCCTGGAAGAAGTTGAATGCCAGCTGAATCAATGTCAGCTCGCGTTCATTGGGCAAGCGCCACGCTCCGGCGGGGGTCACTCCGTCTCCTGCTTCGTGATAGTCTTGGGCTATGGTAAACTTATCTCGTTTGGCATTGTCTATCTCAATAAGTTTCAATGTCGTACCTGTCCATGTTACCTTACTGGGAGTATCTTTATCAAATCTCAGGTGATTCGGATCCTTGCACTCAAATTCCGCAGTCACATCCATTAGCATGGGTTCTTGTGCCAGCTGGAATTTCTTGTACAAGCGGTTCTGCGTATCACGTTCGTTATGGGGTTGAAGCTCCCGGTAACTGAACGAGCGCATGGCTTCGTCCGCCAAAAAGACTTCCAGTGTACGGCTTGCTTCATCGTATTTGTAATAAGGAGACGAAACTTCCCTGTCCATCCTGCCACTCACGACTCCGCTTCCCAAGCTCCTCACACTAATCATGTGCCTCAGATACGTATGACTTATGTATCCTCCCAGTTCCGACCATATTGTGGAATAAGGACCGTATGTACTGGCCGTATATCCCTGTACGGGATCCTTGTTTATCTTTTTCCCGTCTGCTCCTATATATATATCGAAAGACGATTTCCACAAGGCAGCTTCTTTTGCCATGGCAGGCTCTCCCAGCCACATACCCACCAATTGCCCTATGGCAGGTACATACCAGCGCAGTTCTTCCTCGTCCAGATAGCCGTTGCCGTTCAAATCACGGTTACGTATCAGCATGATAACCGGATCGTCGGCCTGTCCGCTAATCGGTCGGGATTCCTTCAGACTTCCATCTTTCCTCAGTATAAAACCGGATAGGAAAGGTGATTTTTTAAGCCCCCATTCCATACCATGCATATTACAATTTCCAACCTGACCATCCAGCTTTTGCCAAGTATTCTTTCTGCCGTCCCAAACTTCCCTCTCGCCCGGTTCTGGCTCATACAGGATGTGCTTCTGCTCTTCCACCGACTCCAAGCCGAATTTATTGAGAGTCTCATCGTTCATATCATAGAAGCAGGCAATGGAACGTTGTTTCAGCGTATAAACCGACTGCGACACCGCGCTCTTACCATCTTGGCTGAACTCGAGGTCGGTAGCAAGCGAGAAGATACGGTCCTTGCAGTTGATAAAATCTTTCAGATGTACCGGTACCGTAATACGCGGGTCGGGATGTCTTTCATAAAAGTTCTCATCCACAAAGCAGGTGTAGTACGCCGAATCCTCCTTGCTTGCATAAAACCCATCGAGTGCATCGAACACACTTTTCACCTTGTCAGGATGATAGTATTCCAGGAGATAGGGGCTTTCCTTATCCGGTTTTGTTCCATTATAGAAATAGTTATCCTTTTTCGTCTCTTTCGCAAACTCCAGCCACGCCAGATAGCCTTGTGCCACCTCTTTGGTAATACCGAAACTGCTCACGGATACACATTTGCCTTCCGAACCTCCGTCGGGAGTACCTTTAGGATAATACATCACTCCCATGACCCCGAAAGGTGTGTCGGTATACAGATAGACACCCTTCTCAATATCTTTCCGCATGAATTTCATCTCCACCTGGTCAAAATGGGCATCGATATGTGCGAAAGCCTCATGCTTGAACACCACTCCTTCCGCTCCCGGAGTCTTTTCGTTCTCATCTTCCACTTCCACCACTATATCATCCACTCCGTTGATGGTTACATTATACGTATAGTGATGGTCGCGCTCCACGCTGAAGTGATTGAGGTCTTTCCCGAAATTACCCAAATGGATATAATAACGGACATCGGCAGCAACCGTCTTGTCTGCATTTTCAAACCATCCGGTCAGTTCAATATAAGTAGAAGCTTTCGGAGCAAACTCAAACTTGTAGTGCCCTTTGTGATTATCGGCATTATCAGCATGAAAATCATCGGGAGCGGTCTCTTCCGTATTTTTATTGTCGGCAGTCTTCACCACCTTATCCCGCTGCCTGTATTCGGTAATCTCCACGCCGGGTCTTACCTTGCGTATGTTCTCCGGCAGGTATATAGTAAAAGTGAGAGAATCCAGTAAACCGAAATTCACCGGCTTGGCATCTTCCACCAGGATACGGTCCCGCTCTTCTTCCGTCCACGCCTGTGCGGTGGGCGACACATAATGAGGTATATGGCGAACCGTGTAATCTCGCGCCGTAAACTTCACTCCTTTACCTTCCCTGATATTCATTGTAATCTTGCTCATCAGGCGTTTCAGCACAAACGAGTTGTCTTCATCGTGTTTACCGTCCGGCAACAGTGTATGAGTTTTTCCCTCTTCATCCGTATAACTGATTTGCCCCTGTTCGTTCACATGACATAATCCTGTATTGTTGTTCACCATACCCGTAAGCGGCAGATAACCGTCTACGCTGTGTATGTTTCCGTTCCACTTCGGGGTTGCTTTTTCAAAAAACTCCGCCTGAGTGCCCAGCGCATCCCCACCCGATACTCCCGGAAAGAAATTAAGGAACGAACTTTGCGCATTGCCCAACAGATAGATATACACATCGCCCACCGGAACATAGAACTTGATTTCACCGCACGTAGGGTCGTCATTATCGGCAATCCATCCGCCGGTAGCGCCTTCCAGCGGCTTATTGGACGGATTGGAGAACAGATGATAGGCCAACAACTCATTTTCTTCCGGATTGTCGCTCTTCGCTTCATATACAAAAGCCATCACGCCCGAAAGCTGGGAGTCATAATCAATCTCTCCACCTGCCGCACGGGTTGTAATCGTGGTAGTGATGCCACGTCCCACACCGAACGGAAGCCTCACCTCCACCCGCTTGTCACGGTCTACTCCCTGCAAGTCGTTTCCTTCGATGAACTCATCGGTGCAAGATGCAAGCGACAGGAGCGCCAACAGTCCCGCCGCCAGAATATGATTCACTGTTTTTTTCATCATGCTGTATATTTTTGTCTGTTATTCGTCTGCCTAATTAAATTCCACATCTCCGCCTCCGGTTTCCCACGGAACAATCATCCAATGTGCTGTCATAGCCACGTGTCCATGCATGGAAATAACGGAAAACAGCCGCAGGTTCATGTTGGCTTCCACTTCGGGCAAAGCCACATATTGCATATCAGCCTCATGTCCTTCCGTACCGTCACTTCCCACTTTATGTTCATGCGACAGTATTTTCAGATAATATCCTTTCTCCTTGTCACCGGCAGGGGCGGAAGGATAAAGGTCGGCTATCCCATTAGGGTTGGCAAAGAGATAGACAGGTTTGGCCGGCATCCACTGAAATTGCTCCGGGTCTGTATTTCCCGCGTGTGCCAGTGCATTAATCTCGTTGATATGGGTTTTCTCTTTCAGGTTCTGTTCGTACTCCTCATACGCATCGGTACCCTCCTGAGGGGCATTCTCCGGTTCTTCCGGCCACCCCGCACTCAGAATCACCTTTCCGTTTTTCTGATGCCGGGAATCGGAACTGTCACCCGCTCCTTCCAGACAATTGAAAGCTCCCGTATATTCGTACTTCTCTTTTGGAAACAGATACCCGTATTCCGGTATATTATAAAGGTACAATCCGCGCCCCATATAGAGCTGTCCCTTTCCGGCATCGGTCACGTCCGCTTTGGCAAAGTACAGGTTCAGCTTCGCCACGCTTCGTTTCAAAACCAGCTTTATCTCCTGATGGTCGTTAGCAACCGTTTCGCGACACTTACCGGTCATCGGCACAATGGCAGAACAGTAAATTTTTCCCGTTTCATCCTTGCCTGTCTCCGT
>DXLM01000022.1:0-2707 GCA_019414725.1 Bacteroides sp. | reverse complement strand
TCGGCACAATGGCAGAACAGTAAATTTTTCCCGTTTCATCCTTGCCTGTCTCCGTCCCGCCCGACACATATTCCGCTTCCGGCAGCCGGCTGAAAGTCAAAGACTCCAGTCTGTCCGGCACTACTTCCAAGCCTTCGACCGGATGTACTCCCCCGACAGTCTCACCGGGCAGTACAAAAATGTCTCCCTTGTTTTCGCTAAGCAGTTCTCCGGCCGCCTGTTCATTTGCCACTGCATAAAACCAGATTTCTCCTTGTGGCAGCTTCCATTCGAAAATATGGGTCTGCACATCCTCACCGCCATAATAATACCCCACCGGGCTACCGTCCTGAAAAGCATACACCCGGAGTGTCTTCACCTGCGAATCGAAATCATCCGTTTCTGCCGCCCTTGTATCGATTGAAAATTTCACCGTCACCGGTTCTCCCTTTCCGGAAAACATCCCTTCCTTTTCGTCCGGTGTACAAGCCGTCATTATCCCCGACGTTGCGGCAAATATCCATATATATGAGTATTTCAGGATTTTCATATCTTACTCCTTCCTGTTTATGAGATTACCAATCTGCCGAAATATCCTTGCTGTCCCAATCACCCACACTCACTTTGACAGTAATGTCGGCATCACCGGCAGGTAGCGTTATTTTATAATGGTAAGTGTTCGACTTTATCCATTCCGTTGTCTGAGCTACATCCAAATATACTATCGCTTCTTTTGCCTCCGACAACGGTTTGCCGTCATAGGCATACTTAAAGGTTACCGCCACATCCTCCGTCACCGGCTGTGGCAACAGCAACACGCCATCCAGCACGGTAGCACTACTTCCGGCTTCTATCCGTACACTCCCGCTGCGTACGAAAGGAGTTTCCTCTTCCGCACAGTTCACCCGGCTTTGCCATGTCGAGTTTTCCGGTGTCCACAGCAAGTCACCTTTATAGTCCACACCAAAAAGTCTGATGTCCGACACTTCCGCCAGCTTCTCCCCGGTACGGACAGTTAATTTCACCTGTGCCAGTTCATGTTTGAATGCCAGAAGCACAGGCGCCATCGTTCCACCACCCTCATAAGTCACATCTGTCTCTGTTGCCGTCATCAAATCCACGGCATCCTTCCCCATTCCGGAAGAATCAAAACCCGTAACCCTGAGTTCGCCCTTGTCGTTGCAGGAAACTTCGGCAGCAATCCCCTCCTCCTTCATTTTTTCCGGATGCAACGCGAAAAAATCATAAGGCCTGCCTACAGCCCAGAAACGTTTCTCGCCATAGTTTCCCGACGGAGTAACTGAAGCGGCATCGAAAAACAGTTTCGGTCCGTCGCTTTCCCGTACCCATCCCCACAGTGTAAAATTATCCATACCCTCCTTGTCACTTTCCACCACGGAGCGGGTGGCAACTTGTGTGCCAAAGGCAATCGGCACCTGTTGTTCCGGATTGTTTGCTTCCGTCATGCTATCGGAACAGCCGGCAGCGACCAGCATGGCCGTGACAAGAAGGAAATCCTTTTTAAAATCAAGTCGCATAGGCATTTATTTTTTTATTTGAATAAGTAGTGACCGGGAGGGGAACATTCAACCCCGCCCGGCCTGTTTATTTCCGCAACCTGATGGATGAAAAAGACAGGTTTGCAGCGGTTCAGTTTATTTTCCGGGTTTTGAATCAGGAACGCTGGCATCGAGGTCCTGAGGATATTCAACAAAATTATCCACAGTTACGTCGAATGTGATAGGAACCAAAACAGGTTCAGGATCCGGATTTTCAGGATCGGGATTTTCAGGATCGAAACCGCCGCCTTCACCAAAGATAAGAGTATAGACATAACGCTTGCCCTGCTTCCAGACCTGTGTAGCCAAATGGTCGGCCTCAGCTACTGTTTCTCCAACCAAGGAAACACCAACGAACTTGGTCACAGCACCCTCCTCAGGTTTAGGCCATAACTGAACACTTGTCTTAGTATCTACCAGACGGCATTTAACCAGCACACGTGCAGTACCTGTAATTTTATAAATAGGATCACCGTCAGCATCCACATCACCGGTATTTGTAATCCACGGATTCAAGACCTGCGGCAACAGCAGCAAACCTTTATAGCCCTTGTCCGTCTTAACGGTCAAATCCTGTACAGGAGCTTCTTTAGAGCCAACAAGCCCTTCTCCCATTATCGGAGTAATGTCTGCATTATAAGAAATCCCTTCAGCTTCTTTTGGGTTATATTCAATATACCAAGTGCCCCATGAATCATCGGTTTCTGTATCAGCTTCAGAACCATCCCAATATTCGGCAGTACCTTTTGTAGGCCAAGTAAAATCACCGGTATTCTCCACGCCTTCCACTCTGATTCCATCTACAAACACAGTCAGATTAGGATTGGTGTTTTTAATTTTGAATACAATCTGCGATAATGCATGGCGAAAGTTGATATTCACCGGTTTCCTGGCTTCGTGGTCAGCTTTCTTTTCACCTAGATTCAGTGCATACAGAAAGTCTTCATCACCTGCTACCAAATATTTTTCGATTTTTTTCTCTCCCTCTGCCGTTATATTCACTGTGCCTCTTCTCATATCCATCGGACTGTAAGAATAGAAATCCACAGTTGATTCCGGCCAGAATTTGGTATCACCGTATGTCCATGTGTTGTCGTCGATTCTCGTCACATCATGATTCATATACTCCAATCCTTGTGTAAAGGCGTACACATGGAAGTTATCAATAC
>DXLM01000021.1 GCA_019414725.1 Bacteroides sp. | reverse complement strand
GCATAACCTTGCCAAGGTTAGGGTCGCGAGTTCGAGTCTCGTTTTCCGCTCTTTTACATATTGCAGAATAACTGCGGAAATAGCTCAGTTGGTAGAGCATAACCTTGCCAAGGTTAGGGTCGCGAGTTCGAGTCTCGTTTTCCGCTCTTTTACATATTGCAGAATAACTGCGGAAATAGCTCAGTTGGTAGAGCATAACCTTGCCAAGGTTAGGGTCGCGAGTTCGAGTCTCGTTTTCCGCTCTTTCAGAGAAATCGACAAATGTTGGTTTCTCTTTTTTTATGTCATAAGTTTGCTTCTTCTAGCTGATAATATATATATTTGTGCCCGCAATATTTAAATGATATAACCATGAAAACTTATGATATTTATTTTTCGGATGGAAGCTCAAGCGATAATAAAGGCTTCTTTATAAAAACAGAGGAAAAAGCCATACGTATGGCGGAAGATATGCTGGTAAAAGGGAATAGTTACATAGAGGATTATGCTGGGGGGACTATTTCGGTAGTAGACTCAGAAGGCAATACGGTCTGGAGTAAGCCTATTCCGGTGCAGTGATTGTAAAAAGTAGAAGTATTAATATAAAATAATGAATTTATGTTCTCAGGGATAGTTGAAGAATATGCAGAAGTGGTAAAGGTGGTAAAGGATCAGGAAAATCTGCACCTCACGTTGAAATGTTCGTTTGTTGATGAGTTAAAAATAGACCAGAGTGTTTCTCATAATGGAGTTTGTCTGACTGTAGTGAGTGTTCAGGATGGAACTTATACGGTTACGGCCATGAAGGAAACTATCGAACGCTCTAATATTGGTTTGTTGAAAGTGGGAGATAAGGTTAATGTAGAACGCAGTATGATGATGAATGGACGTCTGGACGGGCATATCGTTCAGGGACATGTAGATCAGACTGCTACTTGTGTAGCTATAGATGACGCAGAGGGCAGCTGGTATTTTACATTCAAGTATGCATTCGATCCGGAAATGGCAAAACGAGGATATTTTACTGTTGACAAAGGTTCGGTTACAGTGAATGGAGTAAGTCTGACGGTCTGCAATCCGACTGAAGATACTTTCCAGGTTGCCATTATCCCATATACCTATGAACATACCAACTTCCATACGTTTCAGGTTGGTAGCGTAGTGAACTTGGAGTTTGATATTATCGGCAAGTATTTGAGCCGCATGATGCAGTTGACAAAATAAGGTTGCTGTATTTTATAAGACTTATCCCCGCCATATTTTATGACGGGGATAATTTTTTATGCAGAAGAAGAAGAATTGTATTTTCTGCTCTTTTCGTATCTGTTGTTCTGATATGTCTGGTGACTGCCTATAAATCTTTCAGTAAAATCTGACTGTTGTTGTACATATATTCCTTGCGTGCATGCTCCAGAATTTTCCATGAGTCAGAATATTGCTGGCGATCTACCTTGAAATCTTCGGAACCGGCAGAATCTAGTTTCTCCAGCAGTGTGCCTACTGTAAGTTTATTGATGTCTATGCCCGGAAGATAGCGTACATCGCCTTTTTTCTCTTCTATTGTTTCGAAAATCAGATGTATGTCTTGCAGTTCATATAAGATCCGTTTGGTAAGTCGGATAGGAATCTTGTATTGTTTGCTTATTTCTTCTGCAGAGTAAGGTGTCTTTTCTTCTGCAAAACTCTTGCAGATGGCTGAAAGTATAATGGTGCAAAAGAAATCATGATATCTGCGGCTGATATTTGCACTTTCTTTTCCGAAGTCGAACGAACCCAGATTTTGGCTTACGTAGCTCATTTCAGCTCCGAAGAGGCAGATTGTCCAGGAAATCTGTGTCCATAACAAAAACATGGGAATGGCAGCAAAGCTTCCGTAGATAGCGTTGTAATTTGAAACCCATATCTGGCTGTTTACATAAAAGAACTGAAATGCCTGAAAGGCGGTTCCTGCCAGTATTCCCGGAAACCAGGCGTGCTTTAATTTGACTTTGGTGTTTGGGATAAATATGTAGAGTCCGATAAACATTCCCCAGGTCAGTGCATATGGGGTAAGTCTTACCAGGAATTTCAGGATAGGCGCAAGAACCAGGAAGTTATCCATGTTCTTTATATATGTAGTCATAAAAATGGTAAGACCACTTGAAATGACTATCAGCAGTGGTAAAAGCAGAATCATGGAAAAATAATCGGTTATTTTGCGAAAGACTGAACGGGGGTGTTTTACCTGCCAGATTGCATTGAAGCTTCGTTCGATGTTGTCTGTCAGTATAAGAACAGTCCATAATAACATGATTAAACCGATTCCGATAAATATTCCACTTTGGGCATGCTCCAGATAGGAGTTTATCCACGAAATAATAAGTTCACTCTGCTGGCTTGCAACACCTTTGCGGAGCTGTATTTCCATTAATGCGTCGAAGTCGAATCCTCGTGCGATGGCGAACAGGATGGCAAGAATGGGAATAATCGACAGTAGCGTGCTGTAGGTCAGTGCGGAGGCACGTATCTGGATACGGTCGTTTAGAAACTGGTTTACAGAAAGATAAACGATTTTGATGCACGAATATATTTGTCGCCGTACGGGAGATATCTCATCTTCGGTAATTCTCCATATGCCGTCGGTGAGAAATTGTAGCCAGTTTTTTATTCTCGTATAACTCATGGCGATAAGGTTTTTCAATGAAAAAAGCAGTCGGTCTATAAGCCGGGTTCCGTTCTCTGCATCGAAATGCAAAGTGTCTGTCATTTATCTACACTCACTGTCACCAGTAAGTTCTAGCGGTCTACCCTCCGACGTGGGGCGAGCAACCCTCCTTAATGCCGGTTTACATGACCTTACAACTCCTAAGATGCACAGCACGCATATCGCTATACGTCTGGTAGGCTCTTACCCTACCTTCTCACCCTTGCCTTTCCGGTGTGGACTGGCGGTTATTTTCTTCTGCATTACTCTACCTTTGCAGGCAGCTTTCTGTTAGGAAGTAGGATGCTCTGTGTTGCCCGGACTTTCCTCTTGTACATATAAGTACCAGCGACAAACCGACCAACTGCTTTCTGTTTGCAAAGGTACGCAAATAAAACGAATTTGTGTCATTTTTGTCAGAAATATCTGCAATTCTATCGAACAGTCTGATAATGAATGTAAATTTGTCAGGCAGTAGTCGTTAACTGCGGTTAATAGGAAAGTTTGCTTTGTTAAAAGAGGGAAAAAAGATGTTGTGTAGAGTACAATCGTATGAATTTTGTTCTACTTTAGCAAATAAAATGTTAAATAAGAGTTGAAATTAACAATTTAAATGATATAAACATATGAAAAAGGCAACTAAAATCGCATTTGGAGCAGTCGCAGTATTGGCTGTCAGTGCAGGGGTGGCAGGGGTTACTACTTATACTCTTATGCAGTCTAGACAAGACAAAAATTTGTCTTTTTATGATGAATTCCAGACAGCGTCTAATGTGCGCTATGCAGCTTTGGATGCAACTAGCATGCAGCCGATTGATTTGACTAAAGCGGCAGAAAGTTCTTTGAACTCTGTTGTACATATTATGTCTGTACAGAGAAGTAAAGTGAAAACAATACAGAGTCAGCCTGATATATTTGATTTCTTCTTCGGTGATGGGCGCGGACGTCAGCAGCAGGTGCAAACTCCTGAACAGCGTGGATTTGGTTCGGGTGTAATTATTTCGAAGGATGGTTATATTGTAACCAATAATCACGTAATTGATGGAGCTGATGAAATTTCTGTCAAGTTGCACGACGGTCGTGAAATGAAAGGACGTGTAATTGGTACAGACCCGACTACCGATTTAGCATTGGTTAAAATAGAAGGTGATGATTTTCCTGCCATACCGGTTGGTGATTCTGAACGCTTGAAAGTTGGAGAATGGGTACTGGCTGTAGGTAATCCGTTTAATTTGGGTTCTACAGTAACTGCTGGTATTGTCAGTGCTAAGGCTCGTGGACTTGGTGCTAATGGTGTAGAGTCGTTTATCCAGACTGATGCTGCCATTAATCAGGGAAACAGTGGTGGTGCGTTAGTTAATGCTAATGGAGAATTGGTAGGTATTAATGCTATGTTGGTATCTCCTACAGGAGCTTATTCGGGTTACGGATTTGCTATTCCTACAAGCATTATGACAAAGGTTGTTACAGACCTGAAGCAATACGGTACTGTACAACGTGCTCTGTTGGGTATTGCAGGACGAAACATGGGTGATGAAACTTATCCGGATGAAATCCGTAAGGAACAGAAAGAGCTGGGCATCAACGATGGTGTACAGGTTGTTGAAGTGACAGAAGGTGGTTCGGTAGATGGCGTTTTGGAAAAGAACGACGTTATAATGGAATTGAACGGAAAGAAAGTGAAGACCATGGCCGAATTACAAGGATCACTGGCTAAATATCGTCCGGGTGATAAGATTAAATTGAAAGTATGGCGTGATAAGAAAGAAAAGACTTTCACTGTAACACTGAAAAATGCCCAAGGTAATACTAAGATTGTAAAGAATGCTGATATGGAATTACTGGGAGCAGCATTCCGCGAAGTGCCTGCCGAATTGAAGAAACAACTGAATTTAGGTTATGGTGTTCAGGTAACAGGAGTAAGTGAAGGCAGAATGGCAGATTCTGGTATCCGTAAAGGATTTATCATACTGAAAGCTAACGGAAAACAACTGAAAACAGTGCAGGATCTGGAAGAAGTTATGAAAGCGGCTTCTCAATCTCCTGATCAGGTATTGTTTATGGTAGGTATATATCCGTCAGGAAAACGTGCCAACTATGCAGTAGATTTATCACAGAATTAAGTATAATAAACAGGTATTGTTTTTGAAGTAAAAAGATATGTTTGAAAAGTCCGAAGGGTTTACTCTTCGGACTTTTGCTTTTTGCTACCTCGACATTGCGTTTTGGTTTATATTGGAGTGGAATGTATACCTAAAGCTAGGTATTTTGTGCTAAAAGCCTTTCTCAGGGTAAAAAAAGAGAGGATATTTAGAACGGTGTCTCTTTTTTTGCTACTTTTGCACAGATTTTGGCTGCATGTGCCGAATGACGCGGCGGCGGCTTAAACGAAGATAATAACTAAAACATAAAGCATGATACACAAAGTATTAATCGCTAACCGTGGCGAAATTGCTGTGCGCGTGATGCGTTCTTGCCGTGAAATGGGCATTCGTACCGTGGCAGTCTTTTCGGAAGCTGATAGAACGGCACGCCACGTACTTTATGCAGATGAGGCTTGCCTGATTGGTCCGGCAGCATCTCGTGAAAGCTATCTGAATATTGATAAAATTATCATGGCGGCTAAGCGCCATGGAGTGGATGCAATTCATCCGGGATATGGTTTCTTATCGGAAAACTCCGAGTTTGCACGTCGTTGTCGTGAAGAAGGAATCATTTTTATCGGTCCTGATCCTGAAACAATGGATGCGATGGGCGATAAGATTTCTGCACGTAAACACATGATTGCTGCGGGAGTGCCGGTGGTTCCTGGTACGGAACAGCCTTTGCAGAGTGTAGAGGAAGCAAAAGAAATCTGTAATCGTATCGGTTATCCGGTTATGCTGAAGGCTTCTATGGGAGGCGGTGGTAAAGGTATGCGCCTTATTCATAGTGAGTCTGAAGTGGAAGAAGCTTATAATACAGCTCGTTCGGAATCTATGTCATCATTTGGTGATGATACAGTTTATCTGGAGAAATTTGTAGAGGAACCGCATCATATTGAATTCCAGATTTTAGGAGATAATTATGGTAATGCGGTACATCTGTTCGAACGCGAATGTTCTATTCAGCGTCGTAACCAGAAGATTGTAGAAGAAACTCCGTCTCCGTTTGTTACTCCTGAATTACGCCAGAAAATGGGTGAGGCTGCTGTAGCGGCTGCCAAGGCTGTAAATTATAAGGGAGCAGGAACAATTGAATTCCTTGTTGACAAACACCGCAATTTCTATTTCCTTGAAATGAATACTCGTCTTCAGGTAGAACATCCTATTACAGAAGAAGTTGTAGGTGTTGACTTGGTAAAGGAACAGCTCCGTATTGCAAACAATGTGCCTCTTCATTTCAAACAGGAAGATCTGAAGCAGCGTGGTCATGCTATCGAATGTCGTATTTGCGCAGAGGACTCTGAAAATAACTTTATGCCTTCACCGGGAGTTATCCATCAGTTGATGGAACCCAACGGTATCGGTGTTCGTATCGATAGCTATGTATACGAAAGTTATGAAATTCCTATTTATTATGACCCGATGATCGGTAAGCTGATCGTATGGGCTACTACTCGTGAATTTGCTATCGAACGTATGCGCCGTGTGCTTTACGAATACAAGATTACCGGCTTGAAAACAAATATCGGTTATTTGCGTCACATCATGAATGTACCTGATTTTGTAGAAGGTCATTATAATACCTTGTTTATACCAAAGCATCAGGATATGTTGCGTGAATGGGCTGGTCAGAAGGAAGAAGAAACTGAAAATATTGCTATGATTGCAGCATACATCGACTATCTGATGAATCTGGAAGAGAATAATTCTGGCTCTTCAGACAATCGTCCTATCAGTCGTTGGCGTGAGTTCGGATTGAAAAAAGGTGTATTGCGAATTTAAAGAAGATATTTATGGAAATACATATAGGTGATAGAGTTGCTGACGTTACGTTGGTTAGCAAGGAAGGCAATAAAGTACAGTTGACTATCGACGGTGTTCCTTACGATGTTGATATTGTAATGGCAGAAAACGGTAGTTGTTCTATTTTGCATGAAGGAAAATCGTATAATGCAGAACTGATCCGTAAAGAAGGCGGAAAGAGTTATACGGTAAATGCTCATTACCAGTCATATAATATTGATATTATAGATTCGCAGGCAAAATACCTTCGCATGCGTAAGGGAGCTGATGAGAAACAGCAGGATAAGATTGTTTCTCCTATGCCGGGTAAAGTGGTTAAGATTCCAGTAAAGGCTGGCGACCGCTTGCAGGCTGGTGATATCGTGGTTGTGATAGAAGCCATGAAGATGCAGAGTAATTACAAAGTAAACAGCGAATGTGTTGTAAAAGAAATCTTCGTAAATGAAGGTGACTCTGTAAACAGTAACCAGGTTATCATGACACTGGATGTGATTAAAGAGGAGGATTAAATTTATGACAACAGCAGAACAATATAAAAAATTTGAGGAGCTGGATAAACTGGCTGCTCAGGGTGGAGGAGTAGAGCGTGTTGAAAAGCAACATGCCAATGGTCATATGACTGCTCGCGAACGTATTGATATGTTGCTCGATAAAGGTACGTTCAATGAAATTGATAAGTTTGTGGTTCATCACTGTACTGATTTCGGTATGGAGAAAAAACATATTCCTGGTGACGGTATCGTTTGTGGATATGGTAAAATTGATGGACGTTTAGTATATGTTTATGCTTACGACTTTACCGTATATGGTGGAACACTTAGTGCTACCGGTGCACAGAAGATTGTAAAGGTACAGCAACTGGCATTGAAAAACGGTGCTCCGGTAATTGCTTTGAATGACTCGGGTGGCGCACGTATTCAGGAAGGTGTGGGAAGTATTTCCGGATATGCTTCAATTTTCTATCAGAATACTATTGCATCAGGTGTTATCCCTCAGATTTCAGCAATTCTTGGTCCGTGTGCAGGAGGTGCTTGTTACTCTCCGGCATTGACAGACTTTATCTTCATGGTAAAGGAAAAGAGTCACATGTTTATCACTGGTCCGGATGTAGTAAAGGCTGTTACTCATGAAGAAGTTGATAAGGAAGAATTAGGTGGTGCATATACTCATAGCAGTAAGAGTGGTGTTACTCACTTCCTTTGTGAAACAGAAGAAGAAACTTTGATGAGCATTCGTGAGCTGCTGAGTTTCTTGCCTTCTAACAACATGGAAGATGCTCCTTCTATTCCTTGTACAGATGATATCCGTCGTGCAGAAGAATCACTGATGACAGTTATTCCTGACGACCCGAACATGCCATATGATATCAAAAACATCATCGAACCGATAGTCGACAATCATTATTTCTTTGAGGTTATGCCTCACTTTGCAAAGAATATTGTAGTCGGTTTTGCTCGTTTGGGTGGACGTTCTGTAGGTATCGTTGCCAATCAGCCGGCATATCTGGCAGGTGTGCTTGATATTGACGCTTCTGACAAGGCTTCTCGTTTCATCCGTTTCTGCGACTGTTTCAATATTCCTATTGTAACATTCGAAGATGTACCGGGGTTCTTGCCAGGATGTACACAGGAACACAATGGTATTATCCGTCACGGTGCAAAGATTGTATACGCTTATGCAGAAGCTACTGTTCCTAAAATAACAGTAATTACACGTAAGGCTTACGGAGGTGCATACATCGTTATGAATAGTAAACCTATTGGTGCTGATGTGAACTTCTCTTATCCTACAGCTGAAATTGCTGTAATGGGAGCAGACGGTGCTGTGAATATTCTGTATCGTAAAGCTACGGCGGAAGAAAAAGCTAAGGCTGTAGAAGAATACAAGGAGAAATTCTCTAATCCGTATCGTGCAGCTGAACAGGGCTATATCGATGAAATCATTCTTCCGAAAGATACTCGTTATAAATTGATTCAGGCACTTGAAATGACTCAGAATAAGAGTGTAAGCAATCCTCCGAAGAAACACGGTAACATGCCTTTGTAATTGATTTGAAGGAAATAATATAAATTTAGCCATCTCAACCTAATCCGTTGGGATGGCTTTTTTGTTTTAATTCCATATAACTTCATGATATAGCACAACTGTTGTGCTTATTATTGTGCTTTATTTGTTTTTTAAGCAGACTGTATCGTTTGCAAGGCAACAGAAGTTTATTGAATATAATTCTTAAAATAATATTAAGTAGTATTTAAACACCTTTGAAAGCGTAGCGGTCAGTTCGAGGTTTCCTCTTTTTATATCGATTTTTTTGTATCTTTGAAGCGATAATTATTTAAGCTATTAGTATATGATGAAAAAATGGATAATGATGGCAGCATTATTTGGCTGTCTGTTTGCCGGAGTCTCTACAGTACAAGCACAGGAAGTTACTCCTGATGAAGTAGGATATATAGTTAAAGTGGGTGATGAAGCTCCCGATTTTGAAATGACTTTAACCGACGGTCAGAAAGTAAAATTATCTTCTTTGCGTGGGAAAGTTGTGATGCTTCAGTTTACAGCAAGCTGGTGTGGGGTTTGCCGTAAAGAAATGCCTTTTATCGAGAAGGATATCTGGCAGAAACATAAAGATAATGCTTCATTTGCGCTTTATGGAGTAGACCGTGATGAACCTTTGGAAAAGGTTAAAGCTTTTGCAAAGCAGACGAAAGTAACATATCCGCTTGGACTTGATCCGGGAGCAGATATCTTTGCTAAATATGCGGTTCGTAACGCTGGTATCACCCGCAACGTGTTAATCGACAAGACTGGCAAGATTGTGATGATGACACGTTTATATAACGAGGAAGAGTTCTCTGCTTTGTGTAAGAAAATAGATGAACTGCTGAAATGATGCGGCTTAAGTATACATTACTCATCCTATGCTGTCTGGTCGTTCTTCCTGGGTTTTCTCGTAAGAAAAAGACTTCGGGATATGAACCTCTATTTGGAAAATCACAGGCAGCCTACCAGATTACTTCCAGTTCATTAAAAGGGGCTACCTTCTATTTGGTCAGCGGTCATGGAGGACCAGATCCGGGATGTATCGGCAAGTATAGAGGAAAGGAACTGCACGAAGATGAATATGCCTATGATATTGTTTTGCGTTTAGGCAGAGAATTGCTGAAACGTGGTGCTAAGGTTCATTTTATTATTCAGGACAAGAAAGATGGAATCCGAAATGCTGCGATATTGAATAACAGTAAGCGGGAAACATGTATGGGTGAAGCAATTCCATTGAATCAGGTAGCAAGGTTGCAACAGCGTTGTGATGCTATTAACCGGTTATATCGTAGAGATAATAGCAATTATAAACGTGCAATCTTTGTTCATGTGGATAGCCGTAGCAGAGGTAAACAGACGGATGTTTTCTTTTATCACTCACCTGGCAGTAAATATGGAAAACGTCTTGCCGATCAGTTGAAGCGTACTTTTACTGCAAAATATGACCGTCATCAGCCTAATAGAAGATTCAATGGAACGGTTAGTTCGCGTAACTTGTTTGTCCTTCGGAACTCAACGCCTTATGCTGTTTTTTTGGAATTAGGAAATATTCAGAACGCACGCGATCAGCAGCGTTTGGTGATACCCGACAATCGTCAGGCATTAGCCAACTGGATTGCTGAGGCTATGGTTAGCGATTATAAGAAAAGTAAGTAGTAACTGTGTGATATTCAGTTATTGAAGAGAAATAGTTTAATTTTGTCTGTATAGGATAGGCAGTATATAGCTAACAGCTGAACATTGAAAAAGCAATAGCGGAACTTCTGTTCATTGAGCAAAAGTTCCGCTATTGCTTTTTCGCCTGAACCTGAGAAACACGTTATTCAGATATAAAGTGAAACTCTCAAGCAGGTGATTTTTATTAAGTTCTGCCATGAAAAGTTTTGATACTAAGACCTTTCTTTTTGGGCAGAACTTATTGATTTTTTATTGTCGGTCAGGTTTATTCTTCAGCAAGTAACAGCTCCATTACCTGACAAGCTGATTTAGCGACAGAAGTACCAGGACCAAATATAGCCATAACTCCAGCTTTATACAGGAAGTCGTAATCCTGTGCCGGTATGACACCTCCTGCAAATACCAGAATATCTTCACGTCCCAGACGTTTCAACTCTGCAATGATTTGTGGAATTAAAGTCTTGTGTCCGGCGGCTAATGAAGAAACTCCTACTGCATGAACATCGTTTTCTACGGCTTCGCGAGCAGCTTCCTCCGGAGTCTGGAACAACGGTCCCATATCAACATCAAAACCACAGTCTGCAAATCCTGTAGCTACAACTTTTGCACCACGGTCATGTCCGTCCTGTCCCATTTTGGCAATCATTACACGCGGACGGCGACCCTCTTTCTTTGCAAATTCTTCAGTCAGTTCGCAAGCTCTTGCGAAATCTGCATCCTTTTTACTTTCTGATGAATACACGCCTGAAATAGTTCTTATTACTGCTTTATAACGTCCTACAATTTTTTCACATGCATCGGATATTTCTCCTAATGTGGCACGTACGCGAGCGGCTTCTACAGCCAGTTCCAGCAAGTTGCCTTTACCTGTACGTACGCATTCGGTAATAGCTTCCAGTGCTTTGTCTACTTCGGCCTGGTTTCTTCCTTCGCGCAGGCGACGTAAGTTTTCTATCTGTTCCTGACGTACAGCTGTGTTGTCTACTTCCAGAATATCAATCGGATCTTCTTTTTCCAGACGATATTTGTTTGTACCTACGATGGTCTGTTCACCTGAGTCGATACGAGCCTGTGTACGAGCTGCAGCTTCTTCAATACGCATCTTTGGTATACCTGTTTCGATAGCCTTAGCCATACCACCCAGTTTTTCGATTTCCTGAATGTGTTCCCAAGCTTTATGAGCCAGTTCGTTGGTCAGCGCTTCTACATAGTATGAACCACCCCATGGGTCTACATTTTTACATATCTGGGTTTCTTCCTGGATATAAATCTGTGTATTACGTGCAATACGTGCAGAGAAATCAGTTGGCAGAGCAATAGCTTCGTCCAGCGCATTGGTATGCAGTGACTGAGTGTGTCCCAGTGCAGCAGCCATTGCTTCGATACAAGTACGTCCTACGTTGTTGAACGGATCCTGTTCTGTAAGCGACCATCCTGAAGTCTGTGAGTGTGTACGCAGTGCAAGTGATTTCGGATTCTTCGGATTAAACTGTTTTACAATCTTTGCCCAAAGCATACGTGCAGCACGCATCTTGGCAATTTCCATGAAATGATTCATGCCGATTGCCCAGAAGAAAGACAAACGAGGAGCAAAGGCATCGATATCAATACCTGCAGCAACTCCTGCGCGCAGATATTCCAGACCGTCGGCAAGTGTATAAGCCAATTCGATATCGGCTGTAGCACCAGCTTCCTGCATGTGATATCCTGAGATAGAGATAGAGTTGAATTTCGGCATTTTTTGAGAAGTGTACTCAAAGATATCCGAGATGATCTTCATGGAGAATGCAGGCGGATAGATATATGTGTTACGCACCATGAACTCTTTCAAAATATCATTTTGAATAGTTCCGGCCATTTCTTCCAGTTTAGCTCCCTGTTCCAGTCCTGCATTGATATAGAATGCCATAACAGGAAGTACGGCGCCGTTCATAGTCATGGAAACAGACATCTTATTCAATGGAATACCGTCGAACAATACCTTCATATTTTCCAGTGAGCAGATTGAAACACCGGCCTTACCAACATCTCCCACTACACGCGGATGATCTGGGTCGTAGCCGCGGTGTGTCGGAAGGTCGAAAGCAACAGACAAACCTTTCTGTCCGGAAGCCAGGTTACGGCGATAAAATGCATTTGATTCTTCAGCTGTAGAAAATCCTGCATACTGGCGGATAGTCCACGGACGGAACGTATACATCATCGAGTACGGACCTCTCAGGTAAGGAGGAATACCCGCAGCATAGTTCAGATGCTCCATGCCTTCCAGGTCTTCTTTCGTATAAACCGGCTTCACCTGAATCTGTTCCGGTGTTCTCCAATTGGCTTTGATGTCATTGGCTTTTTGCCATTCCATACCATTTTGAGGATGGAATCCGTCATATATATCGATATTTTTAAAATTCGGTTTCATAGCATTACTTAATTCCTAGCTTTTCATTATATTCTTTCAAGGTCTCCAATACGTTGCAGCGTACATGTATGAAGTTTTCTATGCCGGCAGCTTTCAATTCTTCCATGCAAGCAGGAGCTCCTGCCACAATAAACATGGCTCTTCCGTTTACAGCTTTGAATGCCGGAATAGCATATTCTGCATATTCATCATCGCTTGAGCAAATAACAACGATGTCAGCGTTGGCTTTCATTGCAGCCTCTACTCCTTCTTCAACGGTTGGGAATCCCAGATTGTCTATTACTTCATATCCGGCACAAGCCAGGAAGTTGCATGAGAACTGTGCGCGTGCTTGTCGCATCGCAAGATTTCCGATAGTCAGCATGAAAGCTTTTGGACGTTTGCCAGAATGTTCTGTCTGCAAACGTAAAGCTTCGAATTCGCTGGCAGCACGGCTGGTTTCCAGTTTAGCAAATGAAGCTTCTTCCTCGTGATTATGTCCGCCACCACAGCAACATTTGTGTTCTGATGGGGTCTTTTCTCCTGCCAATTCGTTGAAATTAGGATACTGATTGGTTCCCAGCAGGATTTCTTTACGTTTCGAAACAGCTTCATGGCGTGCTTTGTTGCTTGTGTTAACAGCATTTTGTACGCTTTCGTCGAAGATAGACTTAACCATTCCGCCGGCCTCTTCTACTTGCAGGAACAAATCCCAGGCTTGTTTAGCAATAGAGACTGTTAAATTTTCAATATAATATGAACCGCCGGCAGGATCGACAATGCGGTTAAGATGAGATTCTTCTTTCAAAAGTAATTGCTGATTACGTGCAATACGTTCTGAAAAGTCATTAGGAGTTTCGTATGCTTTATCGAAAGGAGTTACTGTGATAGAATTTACTCCTGCAATAGCAGCACTCATAGCTTCAGTCTGAGTACGGAGCAAGTTTACATGAGCATCGAATAAGGTCAGATTGAAGCTTGAAGTTTCGGCATGAGCAATCATTTTACAAGCACATTCGCATTGCGGGTTGTAAGCTTTGACAATGTTTGCCCATAACATACGTGCTGCACGGAACTTGGCAATTTCCATGAAATAGTTGGAACTGATACCGAAGTTGAATTTGATCTTCTTTGCAGCCAGATCAACAGGAACTCCTGCTTCTGTCAATCTGTTCAGGTATTCATTTCCCCATGCCAGTGCATATCCCAGTTCCTGATAAATATAAGCTCCAGCATTGTTTAGTTGAAGTGAGTTGACTCCTATACAACGGAAATGAGGATATTCAGCTAGAATTTCTACCAGCTCTTTGGCTTTCGATATGATCGGGCTGACATCTTTCCCTTTTTGAAGCATTTTGCCGATAGGGTCGAAGTTTATTGAGCCGTACAGTTTATTCGGATCATATCCTTTTTCTTTGAAATAAGCAACGAGTAATTCAGCCAGCTGAGTAGAATGGCGCTGACAAGTAGTGAAGTTAATTTCTATACAGTCGCAACAGATGTCTTTCAGTAGAGTTGCGATGTATTCAGCACTCAAATCTTTGGGTTTAATGTGGAAACCCAGTGAGTCAATTCCCTTGTTCAGCAAATCAAGTGCTTTCTGGTTTGCTTCAGCAGGTTCTTCTACACGAATGTCCTGACGGATATACCAGGTATTGTCATCTTTTTTATTACCTCTGATGTAAGGATATTCTCCTGGAAGTCCTTCAGTTGTTTTAAGTCCTTCCAAATCTTCTTGGCGGTAAAACGGTTTTACTTTAAATCCTTCGTTTGTTTTCCACACCAATTTCTTTTCGTAATCGGCTCCTTTCAAGTCGACCATGATTTTATCCATCCATTCTTGTGTCGATACGGAGGGAAAATCTGAAAAGAGTTTTTCTTTACTATCTGCCATAGTGAATGAGTGTTTATGATATTATGATTTAAGTTAGTTGGCATGGAGGTTGGAACCCATGCGAGGCAAATATACAAAGTAAATTGCACATCCCGACAAAAAGTGAGTATTTTTTTAGATTCAAATGTTTGACTGATTCTTTTTAATTGCCTACATTTGTGGCGCTTAAAAATATAATATTATGAATTGGCTACAAGATTTATTAACTAATCCCGACTCCATAGCACATATAGTCGCATTATATTCTTTTGTAATTGCAGTTGGAGTTCTTTTGGGAAAAATCAAGATTTTCGGTATATCTCTTGGAGTTACCTTCGTATTATTCGTAGGGATTCTTGCCGGACATTTTGGATTTACAGGAAATCAGTCCATCCTTTCGTTTTTGCAGGATTTTGGATTGATCTTGTTTGTGTTCTGTATCGGTTTGCAGGTCGGTCCTTCTTTCTTCTCTTCTTTCAAAAAAGGAGGAATCAGGCTGAACATGCTGGCCGTGGGTATCGTGGCACTGAATATAGCGGTTGCCATAATTATTTACTATGCTTTGCAAGGTCGGGTGGAAATTCCGATGATGGTAGGTATTCTTTGCGGTGCGGTAACGAATACTCCGGGTTTGGGTGCTGCCAACGAAGCTTTGCAGCAATTAGGTTATCAAGGGCCGGAAATAGCTATGGGATATGCCTGTGCTTATCCTTTGGGTGTTATGGGTATCATTCTTTCACTTATTCTTATCCGTTATATTTGTCGGGTAAATTTGGACAAAGAAGCTGATGATATCCAGAAAGAAGAAGAGGCAAATCCTCACTTGAAGCCTTACAACATTGCCCTGAAAGTAGAGAATGCAGCATTGAGTGGAAAGAAACTTTCTCAGGTTCAGAGCTTTTTGGCAAGAGATTTTGTCTGCTCTCGTATTTTGCAGGATGGACATGTACATATTCCTAATGCAGATACGGTCTTGCGTTTGGGCGATGAAATGAACATTGTATGTGCAGAAGATGACTCTGAAGCGATTCAGGCTTTCATCGGTTCGAAAGTTGATGATGTAGACTGGGATAACCAGAGCAAACAAGACAAGCCGATGGTGTCACGCCGCATATTGGTTACCCAACCGGCTATTAATGGTAAGACATTGGGTGAGCTTCATTTCAGCAGTATGTATGGTGTGAATGTAACTCGTGTCAATCGTTCGGGTATGGATTTGTTTGCTGCGCGTCAGTTGATTCTTCAGGTGGGTGACCGTGTCATGGTAGTAGGACCGCAGGATGCTATCGAACGAGTTGCCGATTTGCTGGGTAATCAGTTGAAGCGTCTGGATCATCCGAATATCGTAACCATCTTCGTTGGTATTTTATGTGGTATCCTTTTCGGAAGTCTGCCTATTGCATTTCCGGGAATACCTACTCCAGTGAAACTGGGGCTTGCCGGAGGTCCGCTGATTGTGTCTATTCTTATCGGACGTTTCGGACATAAAGTAAAACTGGTGACTTATACAACTATGAGTGCCAACTTGATGCTTCGTGAGGTCGGTCTGGTGCTGTTCCTTGCCAGTGTCGGAATCAAGGCTGGTGGAAACTTTGTTCAAACGGTAGTAGAAGGCGATGGTTTGCTGTATGTAGGTATCGGATTCCTTATAACCATTATTCCACTTCTCATCATTGGAATGGTAGCCCGCTGGCGACATAAAGTAAACTATTTTACATTAATGGGATTGATTGCCGGTAGTAATACAGACCCTCCTGCATTGGCTTATGCCAACCAGATTTCAGGAAACGATGCTCCGGCAGTAGGATATTCTACTGTATATCCGTTGGCGATGTTCCTTAGAATCCTTACAGCTCAGTTGCTTATCTTGTTTATGGCTGGATAAGATATCTGTGATATATAAAAACGTCCTGGTGTTGTTTAATCAGACATCAGGACGTTTTTTTGTATATCAGAATCAATTTTCTTTACCTGCTACCCAGATAGAGGAAGAACATACCGATAAGCACAAGCAACAAGTCGATGGCTTTGCTCCTCAAATTCTTTTCATGGAACATCATTGCACCGAAAAGAAATGAAACAACTACGCTTCCCCTGCGGACCATTGATACAATAGAAATCATGGAATCTTCCATACTCAGGGCATAGAAATATACAAAATCGGCAGCCGACAGGAAGACAGAAATCAGGATGATACACCAGTCCCATCGGAAAGGAGTAGATGTTTTCCGTTTAGGCCACCATAAGAACATCAGTACTCCACCCATCATAAAAAGCTGATAAATATTATACCATGCCTGTACCTGCATGTTATTGAATCTTCCCATAAGATATTTGTCGTATAGTCCGCTTACTGCTCCCAGTACCGCAGCCAGTACTACAAACCATATCCATCGGTCGTGTTTGAAATCGATACCTTCCTTTTTCCCTGAACGGCTCAGCATGAAAAAAGAAATTACAGCCATGAATACACCGATCCATTGATACAGATTCAGGCGTTCTCCGAATATCAGCATGGCACCTACAAGGGTCATCACCGGACGGGTAGCATTAATCGGCCCCACGATAGTAAGCGGAAGATGCTTCATACCGAAATACCCGAATGCCCATGAAGACAATACAATAAACGATTTCAGCAAAATAAATTTATGCACTTCCCATCCTCCCGAATCGGGTACATAAAAAATAGAGTCTTGTAACATCTGCGGTGCAAAGTGTGACAGCAGGATGAACGGAATAAAAATAATACTCGAAAAAAGTGTATTGAGCGCCAGTACAGGAAGTACAGCATTATTACTCAATGACTTTTTCTTGAAAACATCGTAAAAGCCCAGCAACGCTGCCGAGCAGAAGGCTAATAGTAACCACATAATCTTTTTATATCGCTTTATAAATTTGGCTGCAAAGTTACAAAAAATCGTCAAAGATTTGCATAGCTCATGCGGTATGTCTACTTTTACTAAATTTCTACAACTGCAAAATTATCAGTAAAGTACAATGAACGAGCAAGTCTTGCATAAACTGAAAGTGCTGGCAGAGTCAGCAAAATATGATGTATCATGTTCTTCCAGCGGAACCGTACGCCGCAATTCTTCGGGAGGTGTCGGAAATACTGTAGGAGGGTGGGGGATATGCCATAGCTTTGCAGAAGACGGACGATGCATTTCGCTTCTGAAAGTGATGCTTACCAATTATTGTATTTACGATTGCGCTTATTGTATCAACCGTATCAGCAACGATATACCGCGGGCTACCTTGTCTGTCAGCGAGTTAGTAGAACTGACCATGGAATTTTATCGCAGAAACTACATCGAGGGACTTTTTCTTAGCTCGGGAGTGGTGAGAAATCCTGACTATACCATGGAACGTCTGGTGCGTGTGGCAAAAGACTTACGTACGATTCATCGGTTTAATGGCTACATACATCTGAAAAGTATTCCCGGAGCCAGCAGAGAACTGGTTCGTGAAGCCGGACTTTATGCCGACCGTCTGAGTGTAAACCTTGAAATACCTACCGAAGCTAATCTCAAGATGTTGGCTCCTGAAAAAGACCATCGCAGTGTGTATCTGCCTATGAGATATATCCGTGAAGGAGCACTTGAAAGTGCGGAAGAGCGGAAGCATCACCGCCATGCCCCGCGTTTTGCGCCGGCAGGACAGAGTACGCAGATGATTGTCGGGGCAACTTCGGAAAGCGACCGCGATATTCTGAAAGTTTCTTCTGCGCTTTATGCTCAGCCTACCATGAAACGTGTGTATTACTCGGGATATATTTCTGTCAATACCTACGACAAGCGCCTGCCTGCTCTGAAACAACCTCCTCTCGTGCGTGAGAATCGATTGTATCAAGCCGACTGGCTGTTACGGTTTTATCAGTTTCGGGTAGATGAACTGGTAGATGAGGCTAGTCCGGATCTCGATCTGGAAGTCGATCCTAAGCTGGCATGGGCATTGAAGCATCCGGAGTTTTTTCCTGTAAATATTTATACGGCAGATTATGAAACTCTGCTTCGTGTGCCGGGTATTGGTGTGCGTTCGGCAAAAATGATTGTCATGTCGCGCCGTTTCTCACGCATTGGTTTCTATGAACTGAAAAAAATGGGAGCAGTAATGAAAAAAGCCCGTTATTTTATTACGTGCAACGAGTTGCCTGACAAGACAATACACGAACTTACTCCGCTGGGCGTGAGAAAGTTACTTGTTCCGAAGCCAAAGAAACGTACGGACGACCGTCAGCTTACACTCAATTTTGATTTCGATTAGCGTGAACCTTTGCTCGGGATGGATTGTAATATCATTATTAAGCTAAAAAGAAAATGAGTTATGTGGAAGAATCTGTTCAAGGAATTGAAACGGAAAGACCACCAGAGATATCTGGGTGGTCTGGATATATTTAAATATATCGGTCCCGGACTGCTGGTTACTGTGGGGTTTATTGACCCGGGGAACTGGGCCTCTAATTTTGCTGCGGGGTCCGATTATGGTTATGCACTGTTGTGGGTAGTAACACTTTCTACGGTCATGCTGATTGTGCTTCAGCATAATGTAGCGCATTTGGGTATCGTTACCGGATTGTGTTTGAGTGAGGCAGCCAATAAATATACGCCGAAGTGGATAGCACGCCCCATACTGGGAAGTGCTGTGTTGGCAAGCATCTCTACTTCACTGGCGGAAATATTGGGAGGAGCCATTGCACTGGAGATGTTGTTTGATATACCGATTATTGCAGGAGCCGTACTGACTACGGTATTTGTGCTGATATTGCTTTTCACTAATTCGTACAGGCGTATAGAACGGGGAATCATTGCTTTCGTATCGGTTATCGGTCTTTCTTTTCTTTACGAACTGTTTCTGGTAGACGTCGACTGGGGACTGGCTGCACGTTCGTGGGTGACACCAAGTATTCCGCAGGGAAGTATGCTCATTATTATGAGTGTATTGGGAGCAGTTGTCATGCCTCATAATCTGTTTCTTCATTCGGAGGTGGTACAGAGCCGTGAATATAATAAGGAGGACGAACAGGCTATCAAGAAACATTTGAAGTACGAATTTTACGATACGTTGCTGTCGATGGGAATAGGATGGGCTATCAACAGTGCCATGATTTTGCTGGCTGCTACTACTTTCTTTGTGCACGGCACTCCGGTAGAAGAACTTCAGCAGGCAAAATCGTTGCTCGATCCCTTGTTGGGAAGTCAGGCTGGCGCAATTTTCGCACTGGCTCTGCTCATGGCTGGTATTTCATCTACTGTTACCAGTGGTATGGCAGCCGGTTCTATTTTTGCCGGTATCTTTGGAGAATCTTATAATATTCGTGATATTCATTCTAAGGTAGGAGTGCTCCTTTCATTAGGATTGGCACTGGTGATTATTCTTTTTATTGAAAATCCGTTCCAAGGACTGATTATTTCGCAGATGGTATTGAGTATTCAGCTGCCTTTTACTGTTTTCTTACAGTTGTCGCTCACCTCGTCAAAGCGTGTTATGGGGCAGTACGCCAACTCACGGTGGAGCACGTTTGTACTTTATACCATTGCCATCATCGTTTCGGTACTCAATATTATGTTACTTTTCAGTTGATCCTAAAATAAACACTTCGGCAAGGTAAGTAAAAAACTTCAGCAATTTTTCAGAAAAATATCGAGATGTTTTTCTGAAAAATTGCTGAAGTTTTTTTAAAGGATAAACATAAACTGAAAATGTCTTGATTGTACCCTTTGTTTGGAGTTTATTTTCAGTTGTTTAATTGTTGTCTGGCTTTTAATTTACGGAAGTGATAAACCAGCATTAATGCAGCCATGATAAAGGCTAATGTATCCGATAGCGGCATACTGAACCAGACTCCTTCCACACCGAAATGCGGCGGAAGTAAAGCCAGTCCGGGCAACAGAAAGACGAGTTGTCTGGAAAGAGAAAGCAGAATAGAGATGCTGACTTTACCGATTGATTGGAAAAACTGTGTAATCACAATTTGTGCGCCGATGATGGGAAACGCCATGACGCCGATGCGAAGTGCCAGTGTTGCCTGTTCGGTCAGTTCATGGTTGGTGGTAAACATTCCCACAAATATACTGGGGAATAATTCACTTATCAGGAATCCGACAGTTGTAATGGTACATCCGGCTATAATACCCAGTCGGAGAGTCTGTTTTACACGGTCATAATGACGTGCTCCGTAGTTGTAGCCAGAAATGGGCTGCATTCCCATTGTGATTCCCATTACGATCATCACAAACAACATTTGTATTCTGTTCAGGATGCCGAATGCCCCGATAGAAAGATCTCCACCATACGTCAACAGACGGTTATTGATAAAAATCACGATACAACATGCACATACATTCATGATAAAAGGCGACATACCGACTCCGAATATATTCATGATGATGTGCTTTTTCAACTTGAAGCTGGGACGTTTGAAGCGAATATAGCTTTTCTTATCGTAGAAATGATAGAGCACCCATATCATACCAACGAATTGTGACATGATAGTAGAAAGGGCTGCCCCTCTTATTCCCCACTCCAGTACAAAGATACAGATAGGAGCAAGAATTACGTTACAGCCTACTGTCAGTATTGATGATAACATGGCTTTCTTGGGATAACCGGTAGCACGCATGATGTTGTTCAGTCCTACCATTACATACGAGATTGGGCTTCCCAGCAGAATAACCTGCATGAAATCGCGTGCATAGGGCAGGGTACTTTCACTTGCACCGAAGAAATATAAGATATCATCCAGAAAGATCAGTGTGATTCCCCCGTAAAAAATGGCATTGACGATACAGAGAATAGTAACATTTCCTAAAATGTCTTCCGCTCCTTTTATATCTTTCTGTCCCAGACGAATAGACGAAATAGTGGCTCCTCCTACACCAACCAGGGTGCAGAACGCGATAAGCAGGTTCATCAGCGGGAAAGTAATGGCAAGTCCGGAGATGGCCAGCGCACCTACTCCATGTCCGATAAAGATACTGTCGATGATATTGTACAATGAAGTCAGTGTCATACCGATGATGGCAGGTATGGAATACTGTAAAAGCAATTTGCCTATAGGTGCATTTCCTAAAACATGCGGATTGTTTTCTTCCATTTTGTACTTTGGTTAAAATTATGTGCTCAAAGTTAGGAATATGGCGTGATATTTCGGAACTTTGTACCGTTAAATCAACTAAATGGTAAAGAGAATGGATAAAACAAAATGTATAGCAGCCTTGTTCGACTTTGATGGAGTAGTAATGGATACTGAAACCCAGTACAGCATATTTTGGGATGAGATAGGTAGACAGTATTTCCCTCAAATAAAAGATTTTGGACGCATCATCAAAGGGCAGACTTTGACACAGATTTACGCAAAACATTTTTCGGGTATGGAAAAAGAACAGCAGGAGATTACTGCTCGTTTGAATCAGTTTGAAAAAGAAATGTCCTTCAATTATATTCCCGGAGTAGTTGCCTTTATGGAAGATTTACGTGCTCACGGTGTAAAGATTGCTATTGTTACCAGTTCGAACGATTTGAAGATGGCGAATGTATACAAGGCACATCCTGAACTGAAAGAGCTGGTAGACCGTATTCTCACGGCCGAAATGTTTACTCGTTCGAAACCGGCTCCGGATTGTTTTCTGCTGGGAGCGGAAGTCTTTGATACAGTAGCCGAAAACTGTGTGGTATTCGAAGATTCTTTTCACGGACTGGAAGCCGGAAATGCTGCAAATATGGCAGTCGTAGGCTTGTGTACGACTAACTCGGCAGAGGCAATTGCTGACAAATGTAAACTGGTTATCCCTGATTTTACTGCCTTCTCATTCGAAAAGATGAAAGCCCTGCTTGCTTAACTCGTCAGAATGAACTACATTTGCCGCAATTTTATTAAATTAAGGAGAAAACTTTATGGCAGGATATCTTTCTGGTGATACACGAAAAGTGACAACTCACCGTTTGATTGAAATGAAAGAAAGAGGTGAAAAAATTTCCATGTTGACCTCTTATGATTATACGATTGCCCAGATTGTTGACGGGGCTGGAGTAGATGTTATTTTGGTAGGTGATTCTGCATCGAACGTTATGGCGGGTAATGTGACTACATTGCCTATTACAATCGACCAGATGATTTATCACGGCAAGTCTGTAATGCGTGGTGTAAAGCGTGCACTGGTGGTTGTCGACATGCCTTTCGGTTCTTATCAGGCAGATCCGTTCGACGGAGTACGTAACGCAATTCGTATCATGAAGGAAACCGGAGCTGATGCTCTTAAGCTTGAAGGTGGCGAAGAAGTAATTGAAACAATAACAAAGATTATCGGTGCCGGTATGCCTGTGATGGGACATCTGGGACTGATGCCACAATCTATCAATAAATATGGTACCTATGGTGTGCGTGCCAAAGGCGATGCTGAAGCTGAAAAACTGATTCGTGATGCTCATTTGCTGGAAGAGGCTGGCTGCTTTGCCTTGGTTCTGGAAAAAATTCCGGCAGATCTGGCAGCTCGTGTAGCTTCCGAACTTACAATTCCTGTTATCGGTATCGGAGCAGGTGGAGCTGTCGATGGACAAGTATTGGTTGTTGCCGATATGTTGGGCATGACAAAAGGCTTCAGTCCACGTTTCTTACGTCGCTATGCAGACTTACACACCATAATGACTGATGCTATCGGACATTATGTAGCAGATGTGAAATCGTGTGATTTCCCTAACGAAACTGAGCAATATTGATTTTTATTTCACCGTTATTGTATGAAATATGCTGTGGAATAGAAACTTTTCTTTATTGATTGCAGCTAACATATTACTCTATATAGCGGTTTACATGTTGTTTCCTCTGATTCATCGGTGGATGATTCAAGCCTGGAGTTGTTCTGAACTACAGGCTGCAGGGGTAACAGCTGTATTCGGCATCGCTTTGTTCCTTCCCGGAGCTTTTAATAATTATTTGGTCGATACATTTAGCCGGAAAAATGTTTGTACCCGGAGTATCATGTTGCTGGCACTGGTAGGGATATTGTATCCTTATGTCTCTTCTGTAGAGATGGTTGTTTTGCTCCGTATTTTACAAGGAGCACTGTTTGGTATTGTCTTGATGGCAACCGGAAGCACTTTGGCCATTGATGTAACTCCAAGTAACAATCGTAATGCGGCAAACCGTGTATTTACCTGGAGTAGCATTGTCGGGATGTTGAGTGGTATTATTATCGGAATTGAGGGAGGAAATTATCTCAGTTTTGATACGTTATTGTATTTTTCTGCTTTTTTATGTGCGGTTGCCATTGTGCTTGTTTCCATGGTAACAGTATGCTTCCGTGCGCCTTTAGACCTGCCGTTGTGTTCGTTCGACAGGTTTATCCTTTTCCGGACCTTGCTTCCCGGAATAAATATGATGACGGTACCTATGGTTTTAGGTATGCTTTTCATTATGATTTCCAATGCTTTTTTTTATCTTTGCATAGGAAGCGGTTTTTTGATATACCTGCTTGTCAGGCAAGTTTTTACCAGACCGATGAATGGAAGGATACAGATTTTTATCGGACAACTTTTTACCGGAGCTGGTTTAATGCTGCTTTGTAATGCAGACACAGGTGAGTACCTTTACGGAGCGGGTCTGCTGGTTGGAATCGGAGTCGGATTTTCTATCGGGCAGTTTCTGCGGATGATGATACTTTTACCTTTACATTGCGAACGGGGGACGGGGTATCATACTTATCAGTTACTTTGGGAAACAGGAGTAATGCTGGGTATATGGATTTCGCAATATGTCCGTCAGGCTGGAAACAACAATCCGTATCAGGTAGCTTTGGGGATTTGTGTAATCGGATTCCTTTTATATCAGGTATATATACACCGTTATTTTACGAAACATTATCAAACTAATTAATATAAAAGAGTATGGCAGACGATAAAAAGATTATCTTTTCTATGGTCGGAGTGAGTAAATCATTCCAGAACAATAAGCAGGTCTTGAAAGACATCTACCTATCTTTTTTCTACGGAGCGAAGATCGGTATCATCGGTTTGAATGGTTCGGGTAAGTCTACCCTGATGAAAATTATTGCCGGTCTGGAGAAAAACTATCAGGGAGAAGTTGTGTTCTCTCCGGGATATTCAGTCGGTTATCTGGCTCAGGAGCCGCACCTTGACGATACCAAGACTGTAAAAGAAGTAGTAATGGAGGGCGTACAGAATGTAGTCGATACGCTTGCCGAATACGAAGAAATAAACAATAAGTTCGGTTTGCCGGAGTATTACGAGGATCCCGAAAAAATGGATGCCTTGTTTGCCCGTCAGGCTGAGTTGCAAGATATAATCGATGCTACAGATGCATGGAATCTGGACAGCAAGCTGGAACGCGCGATGGACGCATTGCGTTGTCCGCCCGAAGACCAGCCGGTGAAAAATCTGTCTGGAGGTGAACGCCGTCGTGTAGCTCTCTGTCGTTTGTTGTTGCAGAAACCGGACATCTTGTTGCTGGACGAGCCTACCAACCACTTGGATGCAGAAAGTATCGACTGGCTGGAACAGCACTTGCAGCAGTATGAAGGTACGGTGATTGCTGTAACACACGACCGTTACTTCCTTGACCATGTGGCTGGATGGATTCTGGAGCTGGACCGTGGTGAAGGTATTCCATGGAAGGGTAATTACTCTAGTTGGCTGGAACAGAAGACCAAGCGTATGGAAATGGAAGAAAAGACTGCCAGCAAGCGTCGTAAGACATTGGAGCGTGAGTTGGAATGGGTACGTATGGCTCCTAAGGCACGTCAGGCAAAGGGTAAAGCTCGTTTGAATTCTTACGATAAGTTGTTGAATGAAGATGTGAAGGAAAAGGAAGAAAAACTGGAAATCTTCATTCCGAACGGTCCGCGTTTGGGAAACAAGGTTATCGAGGCGAAGCATGTAGCAAAGGCGTATGGCGACAAGCTGCTGTTCGACGACCTGAACTTTATGTTGCCGCCTAACGGTATTGTGGGAGTCATTGGTCCGAACGGTGCCGGTAAAACTACTTTGTTCCGCCTGATTATGGGACTGGAAAAAGTTGATAAAGGTGAATTCGAAGTAGGAGAAACCGTAAAAGTAGCTTACGTAGACCAGCAGCATAAGGATATTGACCCGAACAAGACTGTATATCAGGTTATCAGCGGAGGAAATGATTTGATACGTATGGGAAACCGTGATGTGAATGCACGTGCTTACCTGAGCCGTTTCAACTTCTCTGGTTCTGATCAGGAAAAATTGTGCGGTATGCTTTCGGGTGGTGAACGTAACCGCTTGCATCTGGCCATGGCACTGAAAGAAGAAGGTAATGTGCTGTTGCTGGACGAGCCGACCAACGATATTGACGTAAATACACTGCGAGCACTGGAAGAAGGTCTGGAAGACTTTGCCGGATGTGCGGTAGTAATCAGCCACGACCGTTGGTTCCTCGACCGTATCTGTACACACATTCTTGCATTCGAAGGAAACAGTGAAGTATTCTTCTTCGAAGGTTCATATACAGAATATGAAGAAAACAAGATGAAGCGTATGGGTAACGTAGAGCCGAAGCGCGTTCGTTATCGCAAGCTGATGGAAGATTGATAGGGTTTATTTATTATAATTTGTACGGAGTTGACGTTGGCATGCAATGCATATTTACGGCAACTCCGTATCATTTAATGATGGCTTAATACCATTTTGTTATATGATAACCATATACTTGGCCCGTCATGGACAGACAGAGGAAAATATCAGTCGTATTTTTCAGGGACACCTGCCTGGACATCTTACGGAAGAGGGAAAGCAGCAGGCTGTAGAATTAGGCAAACGTTTGCAGGATATTCCACTGGATGCTATACTGAGCAGTGACTTGCAGCGGGTGATTGACACAGTTCGTCTTGCTGTAGGCGACAGGAACCTGCCGTGGCAGACAACGCCTCTATTGCGTGAAATAGACTGGGGAAGCTGGACCGGACTTCCGCTCGACTCGGTAGACCGGACACATTTGCCGGCTGATGCTGAAACACGTGAAATGCTTTACGAACGTGCTGGAAAATGTCTGGAATATATCCGGCAGCATTACGAAGGAAAATGCATATTGGTAGTGGCTCACGGCTTGATAAACCGTTCGCTGCGGGCTTATCTGGCAGGCATACCTGTCGATCAGCTGACCACTGTACCACACATGGATAATTGTGAGGTAGTCCGTCTGACGATGGAATGAGGAGAAAGGGCATAAAAAACACCACAGAAGAAAAAGTTATATTTTCCATACCAATGATGGAGAAACTTTATCTTCTGTGGTGAAAATAATAAATCTGGTTTAGTTGTGAACCATTGTTCCAATGTTCTCTCCAGACATGACTTTCTTCAGGTTACCTACTGTATCCATATCGAATACGATAATCGGCAGGTTGTTTTCCTTACACATACAAGTAGCGGTCAGGTCCATTACTTTCAAGCCACGTGCCAGAACTTCGTCGTAAGTGATTTCATCGAACTTGGTAGCTGTCGGATCTTTTTCCGGGTCAGCAGTATAGATACCGTCTACACGTGTACCTTTCAGCATAACATCAGCTTCAATTTCGATACCACGCAGTGAAGAACCTGTATCGGTTGTGAAGAATGGGTTTCCGGTTCCGGCAGACATGATGACTACTTCACCGTTTTCCATGGCTTCGATAGCTTTCCATTTGGTATAGAACTCACCGATCGGTTCCATACGGATAGCAGTCAGTACACGAGCCTTAACTCCGGCTACAACCAAAGCAGAACTCAATCCCAAGCTATTGATAACTGTTGCCAGCATACCCATCTGGTCACCTTTCACACGGTCGAATCCCTTTCCGGCTCCAGTCAGTCCACGGAAGATGTTTCCTCCACCGATAACGATGCCGATCTGTACACCCATGTCGTGGATTTCCTTAATCTGCTGTGCATATTCGCCCAGACGTTTTTCGTCGATACCATATTTCTTTTCTCCCATTAAGCTTTCGCCGCTGAGCTTTAACAGAATACGTTTGAACTTTGCCATAAATTAATTTTTTTTAATGTTTAGTCGCAAAGTTAGAAATAAATGTCAGAAGAATTGTCAAAACCTCTTATTTTTATTCCTTATTTCTATCGTCCTGTCACTTGCAGGTATTCACGTTTTTTTACTTCATACTGGGCATAGATTTCTACGTATTTGTCACGACTTTGCTGATAGAGGCTTTGTGCGTCGAGCAAATCGCTCATGGTACATGTGCCGGCCGCATAATAGTCGGTGTTCAAACGCAGGTTTTCTTTAGCCTGTTCGATGGAAAGTAAGGCTATCTTGACTTGTTTGTAGGCATCATTCAGGTCATCCCATGTATGTTTCATACGGATTACCAGCAACTGACTCTGGTCGGCAAGCTGATTCTCGGCATTGCGTAATTGTAGTTTCTGACGCTGGATATCGTGCGAGCCTCCCCACCAGCCTGAGATTGGTACGGATACCGTAGCGAATCCCAGCCAGAATGTATGATCCTTTCCTAACAGGTTTTCGTATGCACAGCCTCCTCCGATAGCTATGGTCGGCAAGTTTTTTCCTATAGCCATTTTATGTTGCAGGCTGCTTGCCTTTACATTTTGTTGAAGAAGATTGTATTCGTTTGTTGTAGCTAGCGCTGCTTCGGGTGGAGTGTAAAGTCCTTCCGGTCCCTGCGGTAACGTATCTTTCAACGTTGCCGCAACTTCTATGCTGTCTGCCGGATGTCCTATATATTGTGCAAGCATGCTTCGTGACAGTGAAAGCATGTTTTCTGCCTGAATGCGTTTACTTTGTATTTCGTTCTGTCGGAGTTGTACTTGTAATAAATCATTGCGGGTTGTAACACCGGCTTGAACGCTGGTTTCCACATCCTGAAGTAATTGTGTCAGTTGCTTGTCGAGTGTACTGATAGTCTGCAATTTTTCTTTCAGCATTACTACCTGCCAGAAATAATTTTCGACTGTCAGAGTCACCTCGTTTTGCGACTGGCGCTGCTGGAGTCGGTTTACTTCTACATTTACCTTAGCCAGTTTGTTTCCGTTGACTATCTGTCCGCCGGTGAACAGTGGCAGGGTAGCAGAAACATCACCCACAAGTCCGTTTTTCATAAAGGCCATCTGCATTTCGGGTGATAGTCCCATACGTACCAGACTTTTGTCGGCGAGGAACCCGCTTCCCATGGCACTTACCGTGGGAAAGTATTTACTGAAAGCCTCTTGTTTGCTGTGTTCCACCATGCGGAGGTTGTTTTGAGCATTTTTCATGCGTACATTGTTGTCGAGAGCAGCTTCTATACATTCGTCCAGCGAATAGACATGTTGGGCAGAAGCACATAGCGGCAACATACAGCCTGCCGACAGCAGGAATAAAGATATGATGTTTTTTCTTTTCATAATCGTAACTAATTTTTGATAGCTATCTTTTGTTTATTATGTTATTGAAGCTCAAGCTGCTCATTGATAGCGCGTTTACGGGTGGAACCTCTAAACAATAGCATGTACAGAACCGGAAGAACGGTCAGCAGGAAGATCATGGTGATAAGAGTTCCGTAGCAAATAACGGTTCCCATAGGCATCCACAATCCACTTTTGCCCAAAATCATCGGAATGACTCCCATAGAAGCTGCTGCGGAAGTCAGGAAAATCGGTCGCATGCGTCGGCGTGCAGAATGATAAATAGCATCACGTACACATAATTTTTCGGTATTTCGCAACTCTTCGGCATAGTCGATCATAATGATTCCGTTACGGACAATGATTCCCATCAAACTGATAATACCCAGTGTACATGTCATACTGAAGTCAACTCCCTGAATCAGAACACCTATTGCTGTACCGAAAACACAGAATGTCATGCTGCCGAAAATAAGTAATGCAATACTTAGACGGTGGAAATGAGCTATCAGGATAAATAATATCATGACGGCTGCAATGGCGAGTGCTCCCATAATAAGCGGATTTTGCTCATTGTTCTGTTCCTGGTCGCCTCCATAAGTCAGGGTGACTCCCTGAGGAAGAGGGATGTCTTTTATTTTTTCTTGGATTTTTCCAGTTATTTCCATTGCATTTTCTCCTCTTTTCAGGTCGGACATTACAGTAATGGTGTAAATACCGTTTCGACGTACGAGCTGTCCGTCTTCAGTAGATGGTTCTATGCTGGCTATCTGACGAAGCGGAACACTTGACAGTCCACCGGCTACCGGAATTAATTCATCTTCTATGTCGTTGTAATGTGCATTGTCGGCTTTGTTGCTTTTTAGTACGATAGGGATATTGTAATCACCTTCCCATACATTGGCAACCGGAATACCTGTTCCATATCTCATTGCTAATGTTGCTTCTACCGTAGCATTGGTAATGCCTAATCGGGATGCTTCATCTTCTTTCAGTACGATGCGTGCAGTGGTTTGCGGATTACTGAAATTGGTTTGAACTAATTCTGTTTCAGGCATGCTGCGTAACAAGCTCAGGTATTTATCTGCTGTATATTTCAGGCTGTCGAGGTTATTGCCACTCAATCGCAGTTCAATAGGATAGACTGACTGACTATAGCTTAACTGCTTGAAACGGATTAGTGCTTCTGGGAATGCATTGGTATATTTGGCTGCATATTCATCCAGTAAGTCTACAGTTTCTTTATTTCCCTTTGTATTGACAATAAACTGTGCATAGTTGGGACCCGCTATCTGTGGTGCGTATGCTGTATGAAAACGAGGAGAAGCACATCCGGTAAATGAGGTTACCGAGACAATACGGTCATCTGCACGGAGTATGTTTTCCAGTGTGTCTGCTATGGCTGACGTTTTTTCGATAGCAGTTCCTGTCGGAAGGTAAATTTCTACAGCAAACTGGTTACGGTCTGCTGTAGGCATCAGGTTCTGAGGTAATTTGCCCATCAGGATAATACCCACAACGATGAAGGTCAATCCTGTTATAACTGTATAGTATGGATGCTTGAAACATACATCCAGCAGCTTGTTATAATATTTCTGGAGAATATCCAGGAAAGAGAAGCCTTTTCCACCAGTCTGAAGAGGTTTTCGTATGAACCAGAACTGCATGAACGGTACAAGCAGAGAAGCTACCAGCAGTGAGATGCCCAGAATGAGTGTGATAGACCACGGGAAGCTGAGCAGGAAATCGTGGAACATACCTGTCATGATAAACAGGAACGGGAAAAAGGTGATACTGATGGCGAGTGTTGCCGAGAAGATGGAACGGAAAAAGTGTGTGCTACTCTGTATGGAAGCATGCCAGCGCGACATTCCTTCTCCTATCTTTTCCAGGTAATTATCGATGATTACGATGGAGTTGTCGACAATCATTCCTAAGGTTACGATCAGTGCTGCCAGTGTTACAGTGTTCAGTTCGATACCAAAAGCATAAAACAGACCGAGTGAAATGAATATGGTAATCGGGATAGTAGAGGCTGCTACCAATGCAACTCGAATCGGGAGTAGCAACATTACCACGATAACCACGGCCACAATGGCAATCAGCAATTCTTTCAAAAAGTTGTTTACACTGTCGCCTACAACTTCACTTTGGTCGGTGATGCGGAACATGTTTACTTCAGACGGAAGCTCTTTCTTAAACTCTTCGAGAGTCTGATTGATTTCTTCTCCCATCTTTACGATATTCTGTCCCTTTTTCATTTCTACGCTAAGCAGAATACATTTTTTCCCATTGTTGGTGATATAACTGTCGGCATGCGGATATTCCTTTACTATACGGGCTACATCCTTCAGACGAATATTATGTCCGGAAGGGTCGGTATACACAATTTGCTCTTGTACGTCGTAAACGGTATTGAAAGATTTCTCTACATGCACAGGTAGTATATAGGCCGGATTTTGTACCCGTCCTCCTGAGGTGACAAAGCCTTTGGAAAACAAGTTGACTGCCAATGTCTGTTCTGTAAGTCCGTATTGTGAAAGTTTCTCATTATCCAGATAAACAGCAATCTGTTCATTCTGTAATCCACTTACCGTCATACGTCCGATGCTGCTGATACGGCGTAAGCGGTCCTGTAAGTCATCCATGTATTCTTTTAACTCCCGATAAGTCTTGTCCTTGCTTTCCATGGTGATAAGCAGAGCAGACGTATCTCCGAAATCATCCAGTACCTGTACTGCGAGTACATTCGACGGAAGATTTGCTTTGAAAGTAGAAATTCCATGCTTGAACTTGCTCCAGAATTCATCCTTGTTATTGAGGTCATCATTTAGTTCTACTTGTATATATACGATTCCATCCCGGCTGGTAGAGAATGTTTTTTCTTTCTTTACCTCCTTATAAGAAAAAATATAGTTTTCCAGCGGTTTGGTAACTTGTTCAATCATTTCTTCGGCTGTATTTCCTGGTGCTACGGCTACTACCATTCCCTGGCGGATTGTGAAATCAGGAAATTCGTTTTTACGCATGTTGGGCAAACTGTATATGCCGAATGCGACCAGACAACATACTACCAGTATGACAATCTGCCGATAGTGCATTGCCCATTCTACTATATTACGTTTCTTTTCCATATGGATGTTTATTTTATTGTTACAGGAGTATTTTCACAGACTTTTTGTTGTCCTTCTGTTATAATCAAATCTCCTTCATTGATACCTGATAGAACGATGATTCCATTGGACGTGAATTTTCCACATTGAATCGTGCGTTTAGTTGCTTTTCCGTCAATATCTACCCACACAAAATTTTGGTTGTTCTCATCTAACTGAATAACATGTGCCGGTAAGATATAATAGTTGTTTTCATCGGATGTTGCCAGAACAACTTCTGTTACCATACCCGGCATAATGTCTTTGCTTGGATGGTCAATGTGGATTTTCACATCGTACGAACGGGATAGGGTATTGGCTACGATCCCTTTTTCGGCAACGACACCTTCGAATGAACTGTTTCCCAGTGCCGATATCATAATCTTTGCTTTTTGATTTTTCTGTATATTGGCAATTTCAGTTTCAGGAACAGATATCTTGACCTTCAGATCTTGTACACCGACCAGTTGGGCAACCGGAACTCCCGGCATAACATTTTGACCGGCTTCTATATTTTTTTCTGAGATAACTCCGCTGTATGGAGCATATAATTTGCAGTCTTTTAAATTTTTTCGAGCTACTTCTTCCATTGAGCGTGCTTGCTGAAGCTTACTTTGTACTTCTATCCATTTCATTTCGGCAATGCTGCCTTTGTCATGAAGGAGCTTCATTCTTTTATATGCATCTTCTGCCTGTTCCAATGTTGATTTGGCAGCATCATAACTGCTTCGTATAGAAGTCGGATCTATTTCTGCGATTAATTCTCCTTGTGTAACTCTTTCTCCTAAATCAACATATATTTTTTTTACAGTTCCCATAACTGGAAAACTTAATGAAGTTGTACTTGATTCTTCTACTGTTCCAGAAAAATGTCTGGATTCACTGGTTGCAGAAGATGAGGCTTGCATGACTTTTACTTTTACCGGACTGGCAGATGAAACTGGCTTGTTACTTTCGTTTTGACAAGATAACAGAGCTAATAACAACGCTAAGGTTGTGAGATAATGACATTTTTTCATACTCTTCAGAATTTATCTTTTGTATTATTCGGGGGCAAAAGAATATATTTTACCTGACGTACTGGTTCTTTTTACATCCTCAAAAGTGTTCTAAAAGTCTTGCGATATTATTTATCCGAATATATGACCACTAATTAGGAAACTTTGATAATAGTTGTTGGTGAAAATTGCTGTTATTTTGCAGAAAAAGAAGAAGTGAATATGGTAAAAAATGTATTAGAAAACGGTATATGGCACAATAGTGATTTAGATAAGAATGCAGCGTATAAAGATGACCGTATTGCTATAGTTGATTCTATTCAAAGTTTGAAGAACGGACAGACCAACTTAGCAGCAATGGTAAAGGTTGATGCTGTATTGTTGGTGTTTTGTGTTAAGGGTAAAGCTTCCTTCTTCATAAACGGCAATTCGTATATGCTTCATCCTAATGATTTGATGATCTGTGTTCCGAACATTGTGTTTGAGAAAAGTATGATAAGTATTGATTTTGAAATGCGTACTGTGGTACTTTCTCCGGAGTATATGAAGAGCATGGTGTTATTCGAATGCAGTAGCTGGAGTTTCCGTTCATTTGTTGAACAGCATCCTGTGTTTTCACTGAATAATGATGAAGCCAGATTATTTAAACAGTATTATAATTTGCTTTATGAAAAGCTGACAGGAACTCCTCGCAAGCATCAAAAAGAACTATTTGATGCTTTGCTGGAAATGTTTCACTATGATTTTTATGATACAATGGAACGTTTCTATAATGAAAATCCAAAAACATTTTCTTCTTCTGAAGTGCTGTTTAGGAATTTTCTTGAACTGTTGAATGTTCCTGGAAACAATTGTCGTAAAGTTGCATTTTATGCTGATAAACTTCATGTTTCGCCTAAGTATCTTTCTGCTGTATGCAAAGAGGTAAGCGGGCAGACTGCTTTCGAACTGATAAACCAGTATGTGTTGAAAAACGTGAAGTACATGTTGCAATGGTCGCCTAAAAGCATTAAAGAGATAGCGATGGAACTTGATTTTCCAAATCTTTCTTTTTTCGGGAAATATGTAAAACGCTATCTGGGAGTTTCTCCTAAGCAATACAGGGAACAATTGTCTTCGGATACTTCTTCTAAAATATCCGATTAATCTGTTGGTTGATTGTTACTGCGATATTCAGTAGGTGTCATTCCTAAATGTTTTTTTACATATTGTGCAAAGAAAGATGTGTTCGGGAAGTCGAAGTCTATGGCTATTTCCTTGATGCTTTTGTTGGAATATTTGAGTTCCGAGATGATATGTTCGATTGCATTTTCGTGGATAAGGCTTAGGGCATTCTTTCCACTGATTTGTTTGATGATTCGTGAAAGATATTTGGGAGAATAACAGAATAAGTTGGCATAATAATCGAGCGTGCGGTGTTTGCCGTTATCGGCTGCTAATGCTTCCATGAACTGTTTAAACAGGAAATCAGACTGAGTTATATTTGTTTTAGGTATACGTATATCAGTTTCAACAGATTTTTTTGTTGTGTGAGAAATCATTTCTCCGAAAAAAGCAGATGCAATATGTGACAAGATTTCTTTTTGTATTTTGTTAATACCTGTTTGGGCTTTACTTTCTATGAGGTCTAAGTATTGATTGAATAATTTTTCCTCTTCTCCTTCAAAGTGTTTTATTGGATTCTTTTGTATGTAGCATACCCACTTCCAAGTATATTTTTCTGTTTGAGTAAGGCGTTGTAGTAATCGGTTGGAGAAGCAGATTATTTTGATTTTATGGTTAGGACTAGCGAGTACTTGACCGATAATCGTATTGGGAAGGCTGATAATCAGATCTTTCTGATGCAGGTGGTGTGGACTGTTGTTTAATTCCAACTTAATTTCTCCTTCTATACAATAAATCATTAAGAAGAACTCCAGTTTGACATTTTTATTTTCCTGGAATATATTTTCTAGCTTGTCTGTAAAAAACAAGTATTCGTCAGTGTAGCTTCCTTGATAGCTATACGACTTAAGCATTTCCATGTCGATATGTTTGATAATCTCTTCCATAAATTATTTTTTGCAAAGGTGAGGAATTATACAATAAGTATAATGTTTTATTTTCTTCTATCTGTATTGTATTTTCCGTATTTAACAAATTATATGTTCTGAAAGGAGAAAACAAGACATTTCTGTACGAAAATTCGTAGCTTCCATTACATGCCAAGATACTACTTTTGCACGAACAAAAAATAGATGAATATGATTATAAAAACGATTAGACTAAAAGCTTGGCTAATGATTTTGGCAGGCTGTTCTGTAGGGGTAATTTCCTGTAAAACAGAAACAAATAATAATGAAAGTAAGGGCTATAGCCTTGCAGTTATCAATGCTGATTCAAACAAGGAAATTACGACATCGTACTCAGCTTCGATTGAAGGAAAACAGGATATCGATATTTATCCACAGGTTTCGGGATACATTGAAAAACTGAATGTTTCAGAAGGTGATATCGTACGTAAAGGAGAAATCTTGTTTGTTATAGATCAGGTACCTTATAAAGCTGCTCTCGAAACAGCTGTGGCTAATGTTGAGTCTGCTAAAGCTAATCTGGCAACAGCTGAACTTACTTATAAAAGTACTCAGGCTTTGTTTGCGAAAAAAGTAGTTTCCGACTTCAACTTACAAACCACAGAGAATGCTTATCTTACTGCTAAGGCACAATTGGCACAGGCAAAAGCTCAGGAAGTAAATGCACGCAATGATCTTTCTTATACAGAAGTTAAAAGTCCAAGCAACGGTGTAGTGGGCATGTTGCCTTACCGGGTTGGTACATTAGTAAATTCCAACATGCCCCAGCCGTTGACTACTGTTTCTGACAATTCGGAAATGTATGTTTATTTTTCGATGACAGAAAATCAGTTTTTATCACTTGTCCGCCAGTTTGGTTCTTTGGAAAAGGCCTTGCAGGATATGCCTGCTATTCAACTGCAACTGAATGACGGATCTGTTTATGAAGAAAAAGGAAAGATTGAATCTATTAGCGGAGTTATAGATAAAGAAACAGGAACTGTTGGGGTGCGTGCTGTATTTCCTAATTCCTCGCGTTTGTTGCATAGTGGAGCATCAGGCAATGTATTGATACCTAGTGTATATGAAAAATGTATTGTAATTCCACAGGGAGCTACGGTACAATTACAAGATAAAATACTGGTATATAAAGTTGTAGATGGAAAAGCTGTGTCTACACTTATAAAGGTTGCTCCGGTAAATGATGGTAAGGAATATATTGTATTGGATGGTTTGAAACCTGGTGATGAGATTGTTTCGGATGGTGCCGGAATGATTCGTGAAGGAATACAAGTTAAATAACAGACGCTTATGAAAGGAAATATATTTATCAAGCGGCCTGTCATGGCCTTATCAATATCGATACTGATATTAATCGTTGGATTTATTTCACTTTATACATTGCCGGTAGAGCAGTATCCTGACATTGCTCCGCCAACCGTACGTGTAGAAGCTACCTATACGGGTGCTAATGCTGATGCCGTGATGAATAGTGTTATCATGCCATTGGAAGAAAGTATTAATGGTGTGGAAGATATGATTTACATTACTTCTACAGCGACCAATGCAGGTACTGCTGAAATTCTAGTCTATTTTAAGCAAGGAACGGATCCGGATATGGCTGCCGTCAATGTACAGAACCGTGTTTCGGCAGCGCAAGGATTGTTGCCGGCAGAAGTAACGGCCATTGGTGTCAGTACGACTAAACGTCAGAACAGTTTCTTGCAGATTAATAGTTTGATTAGTCCGGATAAACGATATGATGAAACGTTTTTGGCAAACTACCTCGATATTAATGTAATCCCTCGTATCAAACGTATTCAGGGAGTCGGTGATGTTCAGCTGATGGGTGATACGTATAGTATGCGTATCTGGATGAAGCCGGATAAAATGGCTCAATATGGTCTTACACCTTCCGACGTGACGGCTGTATTGAATGAACAGAATATTGAAGCTCCAACAGGATCATTAGGTGAAAGTTCTGATAACGTATTTCAGTATACCATGAAATACAAAGGCCGACTGAAAAGTGTGGAGGAATTTGAAAATATGGTGATACGTTCACAGAAAGATGGTTCTGTACTCCGTGTGAAAGATATAGCTGATGTTGAGTTGGGACGTGAATCATATAGTTTTCATGGAGAGGCAGATGGAGTTCCAGGGGTTACTTTTATGGTATTTCAGGTAGCTGGAGCTAATGCAACTGCTGTAAACGAAGAAATCTCTAATCTGTTGGATGAAATGTCGGAAGAACTGCCTAAGGGAACTGAATTTATTCAGATGATGAGTGTCAACGATTTTCTTTTTGCTTCTATTCATAATGTGATAGAAACTTTGGTGATTGCTATCATCCTGGTAGTTTTGGTTGTATATTTCTTTTTGCATGATTTCAAGAGTACACTGATCCCGTCTATTTCTATTATTGTTTCGTTGATCGGAACTTTTGCCTTTTTGTCGGTAGCTGGATTCAGTATCAATATTCTGACACTATTTGCTTTGGTATTGGCTATCGGAACGGTTGTGGATGATGCCATTATCGTTGTAGAAGCAGTTCAGGCTAAGTTCGACGTAGGCTATCGTTCTCCATATTTGGCAACGAAAGATGCGATGAGTGATGTGACTATGGCTGTTGTATCGTGTACGTTTGTCTTTATGGCAGTATTTATTCCGGTAACATTCATGGGAGGTACGTCAGGAGTCTTTTATACTCAGTTTGGTATTACCATGGCAGTATCTGTCGGAATTTCTTGTTTGAATGCCTTGACACTGTGTCCGGCATTATGTGCCATAATGATGAAGCCTGCAAAAGGAGAGAAAAACGCTCGGAGTATAAATGGCAGAATACGTGCTGCTTATAATGCCTCATTTAATGTGATGATGGCTAAATATAAAAAAGGACTGATGTTCTTCTTTCATCATCGTTGGATGGTATGGACCTCATTGGGTATAGCTTGTGCTTTATTGGTTTATCTGATGACTACTACCAAAACTGGTTTGGTTCCTCAAGAAGACCAGGGAACCATGATGGTTAATATCAGTACGTCACCGGGTAATTCACTGGCCGAAACAAATAAGATTATGGATAAGGTACAAGATATTCTGGAAGGAACTCCGGAGATTGAGCATTATTCGCGTATTACCGGTTATGGACTTCTTTCTGGACAAGGAACTTCTTATGGAACAGTTATTATCCGTTTGTATCATTGGGACAAACGAAAGGGTAAAGAGCATACAGTAGAGGCAGTCATGAAAAGACTGAATGCTCAGTTTAGTAATATCAAAGAAGCACAAGTATTCTGTTTCCAACCTGCCATGATTCCTGGATATGGAACAGGAAATGCTATTGAACTCTATATGGAAGATAAGACCGGTGGTGAGATGGAACCGTTTTATAACTCTATAAATCAGTTTATTCTTGCTCTGAATCAACGTCCGGAAGTTGCTATGGCTTATAGTTCTTATGCTATGAATTTTCCACAGGTAGCGGTGGATGTAGATGCAGCCAAATGTAAGCGTGCCGGTATTACTCCAAACGATGTGCTTAATGTCTTGGGAGCTTATTGTGGAGGATCGTATGTATCTAATTATAATAAATTCGGTAAAGTATACCGTGTTATGATTCAGGCTTCTCCGAAATCTCGTCTGGATAAACATGCGCTGGATAATATGTTCGTTCGAAACGGTGAAGAAATGGCTCCTGTCAGTCAGTTTGTAACGCTTCGTTCGGAAGAAGGCGCGGAGATTGCTAAACGTTTTAATCTTTACAATACGATCAATGTTAATGTCAATGTAGCTGAGGGATATTCTACGGGTGAAGCTCAGAAAGCTATCAAAGAGGTAGCATTGCAAACACTACCTTCTGGTTATGGTTATGAATATGGAGGTATGGCTCGTGAGGAAGCTAGTAGCGGAGGAGCACAAACCGTTTTTGTTTATACGTTGTGTGTGGTACTTATTTATTTGATTTTGTCTTGTTTGTATGAAAGTTTCTTGGTTCCTCTGGCTGTTATTCTTTCTGTGCCTTTCGGATTAATGGGTAGTTTCCTTTTTGCTCGTATTGCCGGACTGGAAAACAATATTTATTTGCAGACAGGAGCGATTATGTTGATTGGCTTGTTGGCGAAGACGGCTATTTTGATTACCGAGTACGCTATAGAACGTCGACGTAAAGGTATGGGAATTATTTCCTCTGCTTATTCGGCAGCTCAGGCACGTTTCCGACCTATTATCATGACGGTACTTTGTATGATATTCGGTATGCTTCCGTTGATGTTCTCTTCTGGTGCAGGAGCAAATGGTAATAGTTCGTTGGCTACAGGAGTTGTGGGAGGTATGCTTATTGGAACCTTGGCCTTGCTTTTTGTTGTCCCTGTATTCTTTATTGTTTTCGAATATTTGCAGGAAAAATTGCGTGGCCCTTTGCAGAAGGAACCTGATCAGCAGATTATGTATGAAAAAGAACAAACAATGATAGAAAAGAGTGCTTTTAGCACAGAAAAATAAGTAATATATGTATACACGAAAAGTTTTTATATTCGGCATAACGCTGTTTTTAAGTAGTTGCGGAATTTATACGAAATATCAGCCTCAGACATCTGTTCCTGACAATTTATATGGAGAAGAAGCTGTTGGATCAGATACAACAAATATGGGTTGTATTCATTGGCGTGATTTTTTTACAGATCCTTTTTTGCAGGATCTGATAGAAAAAGGATTGAAACAGAATACTGATGTGCGAACGGCAGAGTTGCGTGTGGAAGAGGCGAAGGCATCTTTACTTTCTGCTAAGCTGACCTTTCTTCCGTCTTTTGCTTTATCTCCACAAGGAGGAGTAAATACAGTCGAAAGCCAGGTGTCACGTACTTACACGCTTCCGGTAACAGCCAGTTGGGAAATAGATATATTTGGAAAATTGCGGAATTCAAAGCGTCAGGCAAAAGCTGCTTATGCACAAAGTGAGGATTATAAGCAGGCGGTATATTCCAGTCTGGTAGCAAATATAGCAAATACTTACTACACCTTATTGATGCTTGATGAGCAGCTTGAAATATCGAAAACCACTGCTGAAACATGGAAGGAAACAGTTGCTTCGACTCAGGCGTTAATGGAAGCCGGTCAGGCTGATGAAGCTGCGGTTTCACAGATGAAAGCTACTTGTTATGAAGTGGAAAATTCTGTTATAGACTTAGAGGAACAGATTAACCAGGTGGAAAATACACTTTCATTATTGCTTGCCGAAACTCCTCATGAGATACCAAGAGGAAAATTGGCAGAACAAAGCTTTAATCATTCTTTAAGTCTTGGAGTGCCTATTCAGCTTTTGGCAAACAGACCGGATGTACGGGTAGCTGAGCATGAACTAGAACAAGCTTTTTATGTAACCAATCAGGCAAATTCGGCTTTTTATCCTTCCATAACCTTGAGTGGAAGTGCAGGCTGGACCAATTCTATTGGTGGACTGATAACAAATCCTGGAAAGTTTGTTACATCAGCACTTGCTTCTTTAACAGAACCTTTATTCAATAAAGGAACGCTTATAGCACGTCGCAGAATAGCTAAGGCACAACAAGAAGAAGCATTGCTGGCTTTCAAACAAAAACTTCTAGATGCAGGAACAGAAGTAAACGATGCTTTAGTTTCTTATCAGACCAGTAAAAAGAAGAAAGACAACTATCAACATCAGATAGCTTCATTAGAAAAAGCGTTTAACAGTACATCATTATTGATGCAGTATGGTAATCCTTAATTCCGCAACATAATTGATAATTATTTTTATAAGTTCCTGAGCAA
>DXLM01000020.1 GCA_019414725.1 Bacteroides sp. | reverse complement strand
AGTTTACTTTTTCTTTTGCCATAATCATTGTTGTTTAAGGGTTACGGCGCAAAGGCAGGTTTAGGGAACATGCGTGTCAAGGCGGAAAATAGAATGGTTACCTATCATTTTATTTTTTTGCAAAGGTAAACAGCAACGGAAATACAAAAATTACAAATTCACGTCAAATAATTACAATTTACAATCACCCTATAATTCTAGTCAACCTATACAGTTTTTCCAATTGCTTCTTTTCGTATTTTATTAGGAGTCTTTCCAAAATATTTTTTACAGAATGTAACCAGATACGAAGTTGAAGAGAACTTATATTTTTCGGCAATCTCACTAAATGACAAATTGCTCAAAGCAACATCGCGCTTCACAAACTCCTGTTTACGTAATAAGAGCCAGTTTTTAGCTGTTTCATTGAAAGTTTCCTTAAAGCGCCGATTAAACGTACTCTGACTCATATTTGCCTGTAAAGCAAAATCCTTGACATCAAATATCTTGCGGCTATTCATTAATACAAAATCCTTAAATTCTAAATTTTGGCCCAAAACGGGATAGAAAAACAAAGCCAGTTCTTCTTTTGTATATCCGGCACGCAAATACAAGAAAAGTTCATCACGCTTTATCTGATGATAGTGTATGCACCCCAATCCCTCTTTTAAACAATCTACTAGTAAAGAAAAGAAACTTTGCAGGCGCATATCCAATTTCAAGCAATATGGACTTTGATAAGTGCTTTCAGATATAAAACGCGACAACTGTTGAATGGAAAAACGCGAGCACAACTTCAAATCGTTTGCAAACGAACATAATAATAAGATAGTAGCTTTCCGAGCAAAGGTCGTTATTTGTTTATTTCTTGGAAGTAAAAACATATACCCCAATTGAGGAGTAAAATATTTATCTATTTCATATCTTATCTCAATATCTCCTTGTAACAAAATAACCAAAAAAGTTGTATTAAGAAACCGACGTTCCACAGTATGCCCTTCGGGAATCTCCATCAACGTAAAAACTTTATTGAATTCTTCCGCATAATTAGTACACGAAATATGTTCATTTTTATACAAGAGTGTCATGCCTTTTCACTAATTAGGTTAATACTTACTCCTCAAAAAGCTTCTTTGACTTGTTAAGAACTTTACATATCCATTTATAAAAGCACAACAAATATAATTATTCTCTATATAAAAAACACACAAAAAAAAAGTTTTTTTCCTAATTAAACTAATCTTTCTCTAATGAAAATATGCTAAAATCAATAAGTAAAAACAGGCTAAATAGCCAAAACTTATCAACAAAAAATCCGGAAATTTGTACAATATCCTTTTGCTTTTGTACAAATTTCCGGAAAGGTTCCCCGATAAAAAAATCTCAATTATTTGTTTTTCTGCTTTTCACGGTATTCGGTAGGAGTCATGCCAAAGCGTTGCTTGAAACACTTGCTGAAGTAACGCGGATCGTTGATTCCCACCATATACGAAATCTGTGTCATATTAAACTCTCCAGTCTCGATAAGCTGGGCAGCACGTTTCACACGCATTTCCTTGATAAATTCTATCGGAGCAAGTCCGGTCAATGATTTCAGCTTCTTGAAGAAGACTGAACGGCTCACAGCCATTTCATGCACCAGATCGTCTACAACAAGTTCTCCATTGTCGATATTCCGTTCCATAAAGTTTGTCAGCTGCTCCAGGAAACGACGGTCCTGCTGCGACATGACATCTACCTCTTCTTCCTCATTTTCCACTTTCGGAGGATTGATATCCATCAGGTGGTCGCAATAGAACTGACGCAACTTCTGACGGCGTGCCAGCAGATTATCAACACGTGCTTCGAGGTAAGTAGCACTGAACGGTTTGGTGATATAACTGTCGGCCCCCAGTTCCAGACTCTGCAACTTGGTGTCCATATCGGTCTTTGCAGTAAGCAATACGATTGGAATGTGGCTGGTAGTCAGTTCCTCCCTCAGTTCCTTCACCAGAGTTATTCCGTCCTTCTCGGGCATCATAATATCGCTGATTATGATATCGGGCACATACTTAATGGCTTTCTCCAGTCCTTCCACTCCGTTGGCAGCTTCTATAATACGGAAACGCTGGCTGAAAATGCTCCGCAAGAAGAAGCGCAACTCCAGATTGTCTTCTATGAGCAGCATTGTCTTTGTTTCAGAAACCGATGCCTTGTCAGCCTCATCAGCAGCAGGAACAGCTTCCGGCTTATCCTCCGGTACAGCAACGACAGGAGTTTCGACATCCACAGGCAAGGAATGCTTGGATGCTTCACCGATTATTTCCACGTTATCCGACAAGACAAATTCGGCATTCTCACCGTAATGGTCTTTTCCCTTCAGGAAGTCTACGCTAAAGCAACTGCCTTCTCCTTCCTTACTGTCTACATGTATGCTGGCATGGTGCATTTCCACCAGTTCTTTCACAAGCGAAAGTCCGATGCCAGAACTGTTCGGATTGAACAGGTTCTTATCGAGCAGGGTTTCAAAACGTACAAACAGTGAAGCCTTCTTATTTTCAGAAATACCTATACCCTGATCCTGCACTCCTACGGTAACCGTATCTTCATTTTCATGAATAAATACGGTAATGGTTTTTCCGGGCTGCGTATACTTGAATGCATTCGACAGCAAATTGAAGACTATTTTCTCTACCTTGTCAGCGTCTACCCACAACTTGAGCTTAGGCTGTTCGGTTTCGAAAATAAAATCAATCTTGTTCGACTCGGCTATGGATTCAAAATTCTCCATAATCTTATGTACAAACGCGACGATATCAATCTGTTCGATGCACAGTTTCATCTTGTGATTCTGTATCTTACGGAAATCCAGAATCTGATTGACAAGCCTCAGCATCCGATGTGTATTACGTTCTACCACCTGCAACTGTTCGCGTACGTCCTTACTTAAATCCGAACGTTTCAAGATATATTCCAGCGGTCCCTCTATCAAGGTAAGCGGTGTACGGAGTTCATGAGAGATATTGGTAAAGAAGCGGAGCTTCATGTCCGTTACCTGCTGTTCGACAGACACCTCATGTTTCAACCGGTAAATAACGAAAAGTGTATAGGCTCCAACCAGCAGAATCAGCATAAAGCCTAATGTGTAAATCACATAGGCATAAGGAGTCTCCCAAAACGAAGGCTTGACGGTTATCCGCAAGGCACGTTCGTTCTCCACCCAGATACCGGCTCCGTTGGTCGACTTCACACGAAAGACATAATTACCTTTCGGCAGGTTTGTATAAGTAGCCGTACGCTGTTTACCCACATAATTCCACTCCTTATCGAACCCGTCGAGCATATAGGCATACTTTACATTTTCCGGGAAACTCATATCCAGAGCAGCAAAAGAAAGCGTTACGGTGTTTTCCTTATGCGACAAATACAAATGCGACAAACTGTTCAAAGACTCAGGCAATACGGATTCCGGTCTGGGAACAACATCTTTATTGGCTATCTTCAAGCCCGACAATACAATGCCAGGCACATAAGAGTTTTTCCGTATCAGTTCGGGAGTAAAGCACAAAAGTCCTCTATTTGTTCCGAACAGCAAGCGTCCGTCTTCGGCACGTATTGCCGTACTTTCTTCAAACGAAAGCTCCTCTCCTATCTCCTGCTTCAGATAATTGTCAAAATGATGGTTGACAATATCCATCTTGCTCAGACCACTTTCCGAACCAATCCATATATCTCCTTTCGTATCTTCGGCAAGTGAAGAAAGTACGTCGGTAGGAAGTCCGTCTTTTGCCGAATACGAAGTAAACAGGGCGTTACCTTTTTTATCAAGGCTCTTAAGCTCGTTCAGTCCTCCACCGAAAGTAGCAAAGAACAGACGTCCGTCGTGTGTAAGCAAGATATCGTATATATCGTTGCAGCTCAACACTTCACGCTTATTAGGCATGCACACGAACAAATGAAAATCAATCGTATCGGGACGTTCGAACTTTTCACTGAAAGCCAGCAGTCCATTGGAAGTAGCTACCCACAGCATACCTTTTTTGTCGAGCAACATACGACGTGCCTTATAGCAACGTTCCATTGGATACGATTTCAGATTATTGCGCGAGTTTATAAAACGGACACTTCCATCGCTCTCCTTTTCGATGTAATCGATACCTCCACCGAAAGTAACAACCCAGATACGACCGTAACTGTCTTCACACAAGTCGTACACATTGTTATGGCTCAGGCTATAGATATCGTTGGCATCGTAAGTATAATGAAGCATCTTATATCCGCTTCCCTGCGGTATCAGCTGAACGATTCCGTTTCCTTTCGTAGCAATCCAGATATTTTTTTTCGAATCCTCTATTATCTTATAGGCAGATCCTCTGAAAGGAGTACCAGTAAGTGATATGCGTCCGTCGACTGTAAGATAACCCTGCAACTGGAAGTCAAGAGAGTACACAGAAACTTTACTATTACGTGTACCTATCCACAACTGCTTACGGGAATCCTGACAAAGCGAACGTACCTGATTGGCATTGGTATCGTACTTACAGTTCTGCGGCTTAATCAACTGGAATTCGTTTTTGAAGAATGTAACCTTATCCAGTCCTTTGGAATGAGTGCCCAGCCATAAATTACCCTGATGGTCGAGCATCATAGCATGAAGTTTGTTTGAGAAGCGCCATGCATCTGTTCCCACTTCATTATAGAAAGGCTTCAGCTCATTACTTTCTCTGTCGAACCAAGACAGTCCTCCTCCTACCGGATGTACCCACAGATTGCCTTGCTTATCTTCGCAGACAGCAAACTTTGGAGCATCACCCGGTTCTTTTTCAACCGGAACCTGTTCCACCTTGAACACCTCCGTCGACGGATTAAAATGACAGACCGTACCAATCTTGTTTACTTCGAACCAGACCTCATTATGACTGTCGACATATATTGACCGTATCGGATGCTGAGAAAAATCAAATTCATTTTTCAGACCGTAATACTTCAGTGATTCGAGCGCTGTATCTCCCACAACGAAGCCCGACCGGCGGGTAGCCATAATGACCTTTCCTCCAGACAATTCCCGTATGCTTATCACATCGTCCTGCAAGCCCAGGTCTTTCAATTCGAATGTTTCATCCTTCAGCGAGTATTTCCATACCCGTCCTTTATTAGAGGTAAAATATACGTGTCCGTTAACGAATGCAGCCGAAAAAAAAGACTGGTTAGGCCGTCCGGATTCAGGATGCGTATTTACAAAAAAAGGAGTCTGCTTTCCATTATTACCTTCGATGCAAAGCAATCCATCTTTTGTAAGCAGCCACTCTCTGTTTTTCTTATCTAAAAAAACAGTCTTGATAGCAGTACCTTTTTCTTTTGAAGCAGTAGACAAATAAACTTTCGAAGCAAGTGTTCCGGTTTTCCTGTCAGGCACGACTCTGATACCTCCGTTTTTATCAGTAAGCAGCCATACGGTCCCATTATCCAACGGCAAGATAGAAGTTATAACCAAGTCTTTTTCAGCCCCATTTGCTGCAACTTCAGTAAATGCTTCCATCCGCTTATCGAAACGGAATGCCTTCCCATCGTAAGTAATGCACCATACATCTCCATACTTGTCGACCTGCAAATGGTCTACACGATTGGAACTCCATCGCATATCGTTTTCCTTACGGGCCTTATAAACCTTAAAGTCGTAGCCATTGAAGCGATTGATTCCATCCCACGTTGCAAACCATATCATACCGTCGTGATCCTGTACCATATCCATTACCGAATTCTCAGACAGACCATTCTCCTGAGAATAATGAGTAAACGTACAGTTCATTTGTGCCTGAGCTAAAGCACTGACGAACAAAAGCAAAAGGATATAAAAAAATTTTCTCATACTAAATTTCTGCTATTCGGACAAAAATAGGAAAAATTAAATGATTCCGCAAACATGAAAATCGGAGGGAGTCTAAAATTGTTTAAAATATTTCCCTTACAGAGATTCACTAGCAACCCAACCGATACGAACAAAAAACGGAGTATCCGCCATTATGCGAATCTCCGTTTTCGAATATTATTTAAAACCGGCGATGGGGAGGACCACCAAATCCTCCATGACGTCCGCCAGGTCCGGGAGGCGCAAAGCCGGGACCTCCCTTACCAGCTCCCTTACCGCCGAACAGGTTCAGACGATAGATGAAGTGTACCATGCAATAGCTATAAATAGCATTATACTCAGTATCCTGACGCATAGCAGCCGTAATCACACGACTGATATTGCTCTGGTTTCTCAATATATCATAGAACTGAATACTTACGGTAGCAGCATTTCCCTTTAAAAAGTCCTGAGAAATCTGAGCGTTCCAGATCAGTTCATCGGTATTCATACTCGACTCGGCATATCCTCTGCGGGAGTTCTGCGACAAATCTGTAGAAATGGACATATTCCACGGCAAACGCACATTGGTGCTGGCTCCATAAGCAAACTGGTAAGTATCCAGATTGTTGCTTTCCTGATAACTGTTTCTCGAATGGGTATAATCGAGTGAGCCATTCAGAGAGAACTCCCACCAGTCATTACGGTACGTACCTCTTAAGCGTTCACCCAGCGACAAGCGTTTGGTAATATTCTTGTCTGTATCAGAAACAAGATCCTTCTCGCTTATATAGCTCACCATATTCTGGTAATTTGCTCTGGTAAACGTATTGATGGTATATTTCTTGTTTCTCAAGGCAATGTTAGTTCCCACCATTCCGGTCAGGTTCCAGTTTCCGTTAATATTTTCAGGAGTAGTAACATATCCACCGGTTTCCGGATCGTAGACTTTGCGGTCGCTTATATTGTTCATGATGTTCTGGTAACGGAAAAATGAAAACATTCCCCGTTGTTTTTCCGTATTAAAGAAATTATATTCGGCACGCAATTCATTTGTAAATGTCGGCTTCAGTCCCGGATTACCGTTCTGAATATTAAGCGGGTCTGTATTATCGGAGATAGGCAGCAAATCTACCATGTTCGGCTGAGAAGCCTGTCCGCGATAACGCAAGCGCAACTGACTGGTTTTTGAGAAATTATAGCGGAAATCGAATGTCGGAGTAAAATTAAATACATTTCTGACAGTCGTTGTATCCAGATCACCTTTCTTATAAGAAAGATCCGACTTCTGAGGCTGGAAGCTGACTCCCGCATTCAAGCGCATCTTCTCACGTATCCAGCGGAAAGTAACATCCATCTGGTGATTATAATAATTATAGGCTGCACTCTTGCTCAAGTCGTTGTTGAGCACTCCCGGATTACTTTCATTCACTCCGTCACCAATCGTCCAGTTGTCACCCATATCGAATGTAGAATTATCTGTGGTAGAGTGTTTATACTGGAAATTGTAGCTGAACTGCAAAAATCCCCCGGTAAAAATCGGCTCACTGTACGTCAGACGCGCACTATAATCGTAGCTCTTTGTAGGAGTTGTAATATAGCGGTTCAATATTTCCATACGTTCTTCCGGAGTTTTCTGGAAATACTCTGTTTCCGATGTAGAAAACTGTTCACTGCTGCTATTGGTGTAATTATATTTTCCACGGAATGTAATATTCCGGCCAAGCTTGCCTAATCTCCGGTTCACGAGCACCGAACCTCCTACAGTCAGGTCATCACCTTTTTTCAGTGTATTCTTCAGCACCGTATTGATAATATCTTCTTCAGAAACCAGCGAAGTCAAGTCGTCCGTACCGAAAAGTTCATCAGTTGTATATCCAGGATCCTGACTGAATGTATAAGAGTTCTGTCCGTTGGTATTGTCGGTCTTACCATAGCTGATACGAGGGCGGAATACAAAAGTAGTCATGGTATCCGGTTTCCACTCGATAAAGGCATCTGCCACCAGCTTGGTAGTTTTATTGCGAGAATGGTCTAACGCGTTTTTAAAAGAACTGCTTTCCGATGATACAAAAGTTTCGGATGCCTGTTTACTGACAATATCAGCATCCTTATAATTAAAGTTGACACTTCCTTCAGTCTTCAACTTTTCTGTTTCAGTAGCAAAGTTCACACCTGCCATTTTCACAGCAGTCAGGCCGTTACCTCCCTTACGGAATCCTCCACCTCCACCGGGAAAAGCATTGTCATTTACGTTATTGACCGAACCGATGGCAGTCAGCTGGTTCTTGTTGCGGAAATGATTGATCATCACCTTTCCGCTATAACGGTCTTTCGTACCGGCAGCCAGATCGGTATTACCAATCCATCCCTGATTCATTCCGGGCTTCACACTCAGGTCGAGCACGGTTTCCTCTTCTCCATCGTCCACACCAGTCATTCGTGCCATATCCGACTGTTTTTCATAGGCACGTATCTTATCGATGATATTAACCGGCAGGTTCTTCATGGCGATATTAGGATCATCGGCAAAAAACTCCTTGCCGTCGATCATAATTTTCTTTATTTCCTTTCCGTTGATCGTAATCTTACCGTCATCGTCAATTTCAGCTCCCGGCAATTTCTTAACCAGTTCTTCCAGTGCAGAACCCTCCGGAACACGATATGCAGAGCTATTGTATACCAATGTATCTTCAGCAGCAGTAACCTCTGGTGCCTGAGCTACAATGACAGCTCCTTCAAGCATAATTGCATCCGAGTGCAGGGAGATTGTTCCCAGATTAAGACGTGGTTTAGAACTCGTTAATGTAATAGGCTGAAAAGACGGCGAATATCCGACAAAGGAAACCTTCAACAGATATTTACCCGGACGAGCTGACAAAGAAAAGCGTCCGTCCAAATCAGTCACATTACCAGCTACCATCGAACTATCTTTCAACGCAAGAATCTGTACCGTAGCCTGCATCACCGGGGAGTTATCATCTCCATCGACAACTGTACCCGAAACTAAACCTTTGCTACCTCTGCTTTGTCCAAAAGCGTATATCCCACAGGATAACAGTAGCAGCCCCATAACCCAGTTTTTCATTATTCCGATCTAATCAAATGTTTTAACGCTGGTTTGACATCAAAACATTTTAAAGGTTTAATATTGCAACCTTTTTTAAAACTTATTTTTTTCTGAACGTTTTTTCTATACGATGCTTCTGATACAAAAACTCCCAACAAATCACACAGATAATCAGATAAACTATTCCGACAGAATTGTCGGCCACCTGCAAATCCTGGTTTACAGCTCCCTTTATCAGCATCACGATGTAATACACTCCCCAGATATATAAGGCATATTTCATGGCTTTACTGCGCAGACATGCCGTCTCTTCGGCCTCATCCTTTACTTTAGAGAGAAAAATCATGAACAGCGACAGCCAGACAATCAACTTAATCCCCAATTTTACATAAATCAGATTCCCGTCGTGTACCTGACCAAACATATACATCAACAAAGGCACAAAAACAGATAAAATAAGTAATGCGTATCCTGCTATTCTACAGGCAACCGGTAATATTCCTTTCATAAATCAATTTATTGGTAAATTCAGCACAAAAATAATTAATTGTCAACGTACACACATGTACTTTTTACTTTTTTTCTATTTTTGCAGGAAAAACAATAGATTTATGAGTAAACAAGAAGTTGTAATCTGCCATAACCTGGAAGAAAACCTGCAAAAGGCAGTCACCAGCAAAACATACGATAAATTATTTATTCTGACCGACGAGCATACGCGCACGTATTGCCTTCCGATTATCGAAAAATATCCGTTTCTTGCACAGGCAGAACATATTTGCATCGGAGTGGAAGATATTCATAAGAATCTGGAAACTCTTGCCTACGTATGGAGCCAGCTTAGCAACAAGGGAGGTACACGCCACTCACTGATGATCAACCTGGGCGGAGGTATGATAACCGACCTGGGTGGTTTTGCTGCTGCTACTTTCAAACGAGGTATCGACATGGTTAACATTCCTACTACATTACTGGCCATGGTAGATGCTTCTGTAGGAGGAAAGACAGGCATCAACTTCAATGGGCTGAAAAATGAAATTGGAGTGTTCACACCAGCCAATTATGTTCTGATAGACTGTGAATTTCTTAAATCACTCGATTATCCCAATATCTTGTCGGGATATGCGGAAATGCTGAAGCACGGACTTATCAGCAACACGGAGCACTGGAGCGAGCTTATCAAATTCGATATGGAGCACGTAGACTACAAGCATCTGCAACAACTTGTCGCTACTTCCATCGAGGTAAAAGAAAAAGTGGTAGAACAGGATCCTTTTGAGAAAAATATCCGCAAGGCCTTAAACTTCGGACATACCGTAGGTCATGCATTCGAAAGTTTTGCTCTGGAAACAGGAAATCCTGTATTGCATGGATATGCCGTAGCATGGGGAATGGTGTGCGAACTATATTATTCACATCTCAAGGTAGGTTTCCCAAAAGACAAGTTACGCCCTACCATACAGTTCATCAAGGAGCATTACGGGAAACTGGCATTCAGCTGTAAGGATTATGACCGTCTGTACGAGTTTATGAAACATGATAAGAAAAATTCCTCACTAGGCAATGTCAACTTCACCCTACTCGGTGAAATAGGTGATATCCATATCAACCAAAGTGCCACTCAAGATGAGGTATATGATATGTTCGACTTCTATTGCGAAACAATGGGCTAAAAGGCATTATTAAAGATATTACAGCGACAGCTTATTCTAAAAAAGCAGAAAAAAGCATATGAAATAATTTGCTAATTTAAAATAAAGCCTTACCTTTGCATCCGCAATTCGGGGTGTAGCTCAGCCCGGTTAGAGTACGCGTCTGGGGGGCGTGTGGTCGCTGGTTCGAATCCAGTCACCCCGACTGGTAGAAAGCATTGATAATCTGATGATTATCGATGCTTTTTTGTTTTTAGAAAGTGTCGCTTAGTAAAACAAATTAGAACTATTTGACACTATGATTGACTCTTCGCGTAAACCACAACGTCAACCGTATTTGATAACTCCACATAAAACCTGAGTAATTCGCTGGCTAAATATAAATTTTGCTGGTCTGAATAGAAAGAATTTAATTCAATCTTGCAGAATCAATTCCCCAATGCACAAAAAAATGGATTTAATAAATCCTGCTTAGAGAAATCTATTAAATCCATTTTTCGTGCGCCTGATAGGACTCGAACCTACACGCCTCACGGCACCAGATCCTAAGTCTGGCGCGGCTACCAATTACGCCACAGGCGCGAAGTAAAATATAACTTAAATCAGTATATATTTCCTTTTTGCGGTTGCAAAGATAGACTATATTTTTGAATTTGCAAAATATTAGAGCTAATTCTTTAATATTTTACATGCTGTTTCTATAATAGTATCTTTTCCTTGCTGCACATCTTCGCTTGTCATGTCTACTTTCACGTCCGGATCGATGCCAAACTCCAGCTGATTCATTTCCGGATCGAACATCGGACTGGCAGAAAAGCGGATAGACCAGCCGTTAGGTATTTCAGAACTGAACGGCAACCCTGAGCCTCCTCCGGTCTTATCGCCTACGATTGTAACATTCGGAAACTGGTTCATGCTGTTGACAAAATCGTTTGTCGCACTATAAGAGCGCCGGTTGGTGAGCACTACTACCTTTTTCTGCCAGCGTATACCGTTGGACGGTTCTATATAAACAGGCTTTGGTTCGGAAAAGTCACTGTGTCCGGGACCTGTCTTGTGACACATGTATCCCACAAGCACCTTCTCGTTTGTAAACCGTGCAGCCAACTTCTGTGCTGTCGTCAGGTTACCTCCTCCGTTATTCCTCACATCAATAATCAGCCCGTCGCAAATAGCAAGCTTGTTCAGCGTCTGGTCCAGATTACCATCGCCTATCCCGTTGGAGAAACTGGAGCAATAAATATACCCGATGTTGTTCTCCAAGATACTGTAAGTCAGTCCGGAAGAATTCGTATAGTCTTTCCCCAGATAAATACTCTGAATACTGTCGCTGAAATTGCGCGGATAACTGTCGAACCATTCCCGATACTGTGACGTAGCAAGTGAACTGGAAAGATTCACATGGCCGTCGCGTAACTCGTTTACCATATCCGACAAGACCTCGAACAGGTTTTCCCAAGTCATATCCGACGTGATACGACGGGCATACCGTTCGTGCACTTCATTCCAGTCGAGTCCATACTCCTGGTTCTTATAGTCGAGAAAGCAATACTGTTCATCTATAATCTTCCACAGTGCCTCAAAGTTATCTTCAGGCGTATTGCCGGAAATATCTTCCCGTATACAGGAATTAAAAATCAGAAGTCCGGACAAAGCAATATATACAATACACGCAAATCGTTTCATAAGCTAAAAGGGAGTTACTTTAAGTGGCATGCTGATACGTTTCTTCCCGCGAAGCAAATACAGGTTGCGCACGAAGCCTATCATAAAATCGTGTGAATAGGTATGGCTTTTCAGGTTGTTGACCTTTGCCTGCTGAATGTCGCACACATATCCTACACGCATCACGACATTGCGTATCGGAAAGTCCAGCGTAACCATCTGTCGCAGTGAAGGATTATTGTGCAGCGAAGTAAACAGCACATTCCGTCCTCCATTGCCTAACGAAAAGATTTCATAATACGACTCACCGTATTCGGGCGAGAACATAACGCCCAGCAGCGGAAGATTTGCCTGATAACGCACCGTCAGCGGATAGCGTGCGATGTGAAATTTGTAGATAACCATACCCGATGCTCCCAACCCTCCGTATGCCTTAGCCTGAGCCGGATTGTTGGAATTACGCCGGTTATAAACCACACCGCCGTTCAGGTCGAGCATCGGTCCTACAAGAATCTTCAGCTTATCATCGTTCATGCGGAACTGATAATGCAGGGCATAGCTCCAGTTTACCAGTCCGGCATACATCTCAGCAGTCTGAGAAATATTCTTGTTATACGAGGCATTGATCTGAAACAGACTTTGCCCGGATACGTTTCCTCCCAGCATACGTGTCATACGCATGCTTTCGTGCATAAACCTGACTTCCGTTCCGCTATATTCCAGCGGAGAAAGATATGTTTCGAATACGTTGCTGTGTCCCACTCCTACCATTGTAGAGCGCATTACGTAACGCGTGGCCCGCAAGCTGTCTTCCTGCGCATACAAAGAAAAAACGGTCCCGAGTGCGATGAACAGCGTAATAAGCTTTCGTTTCATTGTTCCGGTTTTAAAATAATGTCATTTGTTCATTGTCTTCTTCCGCAACATTATCATTTTCCGTTTCTGGTGTATCTGCATCTTCCATATCTTCCTGTGGTTCCGGACGACGGGTAGGCTCCAGCTCCTCGATGCGGTCTACCGTAAATGTAGTCAGACGCTTGCCTTTTGCCTTGAAGCTCTTGACACCTACAAAGTCGCTTGCCTCTATAATCAACGCTTCCCTGAAGCTGTCGTGTCCGCCGAATACAACCTGTAAACGGGGATAAACTTCACCCGAAAGCAGAATCAACTGGTTGTGTTTGTTTTCGCCCAGATAGTTCAACCGTTTGGCTGTCTGCTCGAACGTAAAGCGTTTCAGATATGGATAATTCTGCTGGTCGGCATCATAGAGCACTGCTGTCCAGACCTTCTCAGCATCAAATTTCTCAATAAACTGTATATCGGCATCGTAGTGGTTATTCAAGTCGAAATCGGTTGTATAGAATTCACCGTTCTTATGCACAACCAGAATGCTTTCCCCACTCTGGAATTCTCCGAGATACTGTCCGCGACCGTCGTAATTCAGACGAAGCACATCATGGTCGAACCACACCTTTCTGCCTCCCAGTGTAGAGCCTCCACGCTGTTTCAGACTGATTTTATGCACTTCATATTTGGTCAGCAGGTTACCCATCGACTGGCGGCCCTTAATGTTGATGGTACTGAAGTCTTTTTCGAATATCAGCTTCTTGATACGCGGATTCGGGCGGAGTGTCACCTTGATAACCTCAGCTTCCCCGTTCGGATTGGCTGTGAAATATACAATTTTCGATCCGGGAGTTCCCTGTGTCACATCGTATTCACGGTCGCGTATCATCGACGTTACATTGAAACGCTTGATATAGTGGAATCCTTCTTTCCCGTCACGATAAATCACGTTATAGATCGTACGCTTGTCGTTCTTCTTGAAGATATTCACGTAGAGAATGTTCTTACCCACGAACAGCTTGTCCGAAACACGCACGATTTTATATTTTCCATCTTTATAGAAGATAATCACGTCGTCGATATCGGAACAGTTGCAGATATACTCGTCTTTCTTCAGTCCCGTACCGATAAATCCTTCCTCGCGGTTGATATACAGTTTCTCGTTGGCCTCGGCCACCTTGGTTGCCACAATCGTATCGAAGTTTCGTATCTCCGTACGCCGCGGGAAATTCTTTCCGTATTTCTCCTTGATGCGTGTATACCAGTCGATGGTATATTCAGTAATATGAGCCAGATGATTGTCTATTTCTTCGATATCCGCTTTCAACTTGGTAATAAACTCGTCCGCCTTATCCTTGTTGAACTTCAGGATACGCGCCATCTTTATCTCCATAAGCTTGAGGATATCCTCCTTAGTCACTTCGCGTACAAACTGCGGATAGAAAGGTGTCAGCCGTTCGTCGATATGTTCGCATGCGGCATCCATATTCTCAGCCTGTTCGAACTGCTTGTCCTTGTAGATACGCTCTTCGATGAAGATTTTCTCCAGCGAAGCGAAATGCAAGGTTTCCAGCGTTTCGTTGCGCTGGATGTTCAGTTCCTGACGAAGCAGCGAAAGTGTATTGTCTACCGACTTACGGAGTACCACACTGACAGAAAGGAAATGCGGCTTCTTGTTGTCGATGACACAACAGTTGGGCGAAATATTCACCTCACAGTCGGTAAAGGCATACAGGGCGTCGAGTGTCTTGTCCGACGAAACGCCCGGAGCCAGATGTACCAGAATCTCCACCTTGTCGGCGGTATTGTCGTCCACCTTCCGTACCTTGATCTTACCCTTTTCGATAGCTTTCAGGATAGAATCAATCAGTGAAGAAGTTGTTTTTCCGTACGGTATTTCACTGATGCAAAGAGTTTTATTATCTATCTTGGAGATTTTGGCACGTACACGCACTACTCCCCCACGCTCACCGTCGTTATAGCGCGACACATCGATGGAACCTCCTGTCTGGAAATCGGGATACAGATGAAACTCCTCTCCGTGCAGGTAAGCAATGGCCGCATCACACAGCTCATTGAAGTTGTGCGGCAATATTTTCGATGAAAGACCTACGGCAATACCTTCCACTCCCTGAGCCAGCAGCAGCGGAAACTTGACAGGAAGCGTCACCGGTTCACGGTTTCGTCCGTCGTAAGAAGCCTGCCATTCGGTTGTCTTCGGATTGAACACCACATCGAGCGCAAACTTCGAAAGACGTGCTTCAATGTATCGGGGAGCAGCGGCATCATCACCGGTAAGAATATTTCCCCAGTTTCCCTGACAGTCGATAAGCAGATCTTTCTGTCCCAGCTGTACCAGTGCATCGCCGATGGACGCATCACCATGAGGATGGAACTGCATGGTATGTCCTACGATATTTGCCACCTTGTTGTAGCGTCCGTCGTCCAGGCGCTTCATAGAGTGCAGGATACGTCGCTGAACAGGCTTCAGTCCATCGTTGATATGAGGAACCGCACGTTCCAGAATAACATACGAAGCATAGTCCAGAAACCAGTTCTGGTACATACCGCTCAATTGGTGTTTTACAGTTTCGTCGCCCTGGTCGACAGGCTTATAGTCAGAATGTGCTTCTTTATCGCTTGATTGGATATCGTTTTTATCGAAAATATCTTCGCTCATATAAGTGATTTAGTGGAAAAACAACAGACAAAAATACGAAAAAAAATATTCCTATTATATATATTGCTGAAAATAAACCTGTATTTAGTCGAACGAATCTTTCATACGGATGCTATTGTTTTCAAGAAAATATCAGCTTCTTTTCCTAAAAACATCAGCATATTTTCAGGAAAATTTGTACAGAAAATCAGTGTACGGACAGTGGGCCGCAAAGGCTTCCCTGCACCATCCGGCAATGAGAATTTTATTTTTTCATCTCATTCAAAACAGGAATGGTAAGCGGAATAGCAAGCAGGAACGAACAAAGATCGGACACCGCCTGACACATTTCCACCCCCTGCAAACCGAAGAAATGAGGGAGAATCAGGATGAAAGGGATGAAAAACAGTCCCTGCCGCGCAGAAGACAAGGTGACGGCACGTACAGGCTTGCGGATAGTCTGCAACATCATGTTACACAAAATGACCCATGCTCCTAAAGGTAAAGTAATGAGCTGCCAGCGTAAGGCACGTGTTCCGGTTTCGATAACATGCGGATCATCGCGGAACCACGATACGATCTCGGGAGAGAAAATGTAACCGATAACCGAACAGACAGCCAGAAACACAACTCCTGTCTTGACACAGAACCAGAAGCCTTCGCGTACACGACGGTAAATGCCTGCTCCGTAATTGAATCCGCATACCGGCTGGAAACCTTGTCCGAAACCAATCACAAAAGAGTTGATAAACATACAGATACGGGTAACGATAGACATTCCGGCAATGGCTGCATCTCCATAAGCTCCGGCTGCCACGTTCAGCAGAATGGTAGAAAGGCTGGCAAGTCCCTGACGACAAAGCGAAGGGCTTCCACCGAATACGATTTCTTTCAAATATGCCGGTTTCAAGGTAAAATTTTTGAAACGGATGCGGATATTTGTACCTCGGCTGTCCATTACGAGCAACACCAGAAAACTGCATATCTGGCTCAGCAAGGTAGCCCACGCAGCTCCCGAAATACCCATATCGAATACAAAGATCAACAGCGGATCGAGCCCGATATTCAGAACCGCTCCTACAATGATACCCACCATGGCGTATACCGCATTCCCCTGAAAACGCATCTGGTTATTCAGCACCAGCGAAGAAGCCATAAAAGGTGCACCCAGCAAAATAGTCCCCAAATACTCCTCTGCATAAGGGAGGATAGTAGGCGTAGATCCCAGAGCAACACATATTTGAGAAAGATACAAATGCCCGAACAAGGCTATGATGGCTCCCGACATGAAAGCATAGAAAAAGCCTGTAGATGCCATTTTTTCTGCACTTTCGTAATCTTTGGCTCCCAACTTACGAGAAATATAATTACCCGATCCATGTCCGAAAAAAAATCCAAAAGCCTGAATGATAGCCATAACAGAGAACGAAATTCCGACCGCAGCCGTCGACTGTGTGTTAATCTGCCCCACAAAATAAGTATCAGCCATGACATAAAAAGAAGTAACCAGCATGCTGATGACGGTAGGCACAGCCAGTGAACCGATAAGACGGGGAATCGGAGCTGTGGTCATAAGTGTATATTTATCTTTCGTACTCATTGTTTTTTCACGGATGTTTCTGCAAAAGTAGAAAAAAATAACCACCTTTCCTTACAGATTCCCTCTATTCATAAGATAAATTAAGACAGCTATTCTTCTTTTTTGCTTATAAATACCTATCTTTGTGGTCTACTATGTAATGAAAATAACATACATCAAAAAAATAAGAAAGAAAAATGGCACAAGAAGACGTTTTCAAGAAACTTGTTTCACACTGTAAAGAATATGGTTTCGTATTTCCTTCAAGTGAAATTTACGATGGACTGGGAGCCGTATATGACTACGGACAAATGGGTGTGGAACTGAAAAACAACATCAAACAGTACTGGTGGCAGAGCATGGTATTGCTGCATGAAAATATCGTAGGTATTGATTCGGCTATCTTCATGCATCCTACTATCTGGAAGGCTTCGGGACACGTGGATGCGTTCAACGATCCTTTGATCGATAACCGCGACTCGAAGAAACGTTATCGTGCCGATGTGCTGATTGAAGACCAGATTGCTAAATACGACGAAAAGATCAATAAGGAAGTTGCAAAAGCTGCAAAGAAATTCGGTGACGCATTCGATGAAGCTCAGTTCCGCAGCACTAACGCACGTGTACTGGAACATCAGGCTAAACGTGATGCTTTGCACGAACGCTACTCAAAGGCAATGAATGCAGGACCAGACTTGAACGAATTGCGTCAGATCATCCTGGACGAAGAAATCGTTTGCCCGATTTCAGGAACTAAAAACTGGACTGAAGTACGTCAGTTCAACCTGATGTTCTCTACCGAAATGGGATCTACTGCCGACGGTGCTATGAAAGTATATCTGCGTCCGGAAACTGCTCAGGGTATTTTCGTAAACTACCTGAATGTTCAGAAAACAGGACGTATGAAAGTTCCTTTCGGTATCGCTCAGATTGGTAAGGCTTTCCGTAACGAAATCGTTGCACGTCAGTTCATCTTCCGTATGCGTGAGTTCGAACAGATGGAAATGCAGTTCTTTGTAAAACCGGGAACTGAACTTGAATGGTTCCAGAAATGGAAAGAAACTCGTTTGAAATGGCACAAGGCACTGGGATTCGGCGACGACCACTACCGTTACCACGACCACGAAAAACTGGCTCACTACGCTAATGCCGCTACCGATATCGAATTCCTGATGCCATTCGGATTCAAGGAAGTAGAAGGTATTCACAGCCGTACTAACTTCGACTTGAGCCAGCATGAAAAATATTCTGGCAAGAGCATCAAGTACTTCGATCCGGAAATCAACGAATCATATACTCCGTACGTTATCGAAACATCTATCGGTGTAGACCGTATGTTCCTGAGTATCATGAGCGCTGCTTACCACGAAGAAACGCTGGAAAACGGAGAGACTCGTGTCGTACTGAAATTGCCTGCTGCACTGGCTCCAGTAAAACTGGCTATCATGCCGCTGGTAAAGAAAGACGGTCTGCCTGAAAAGGCTCGTGAAATCATGGACGATCTGAAGTTCCACTTCCACTGCCAGTATGATGAAAAAGACAGTATCGGTAAGCGTTACCGCCGTCAGGATGCCATCGGTACTCCGTATTGTATCACTATCGACCACCAGACACTGGAAGACAACTGCGTAACTCTGCGTAACCGTGATACAATGGAACAAGAACGCGTGGCTATTGCCGATCTGAATAGTATTATTGCCGATAAGGTTAGTATCACTAGTCTGTTGAAGACTTTGCAATAAAAATTTTGAATGTGCATGAATAAAAATATATTATGGTTGTTAGGCATCCTTGTTTCACTGAGTGCAGGCTTTACTTCTTGCAGTGAAGATACACAAACGGCCGATCCGTATAGTGACTGGGCAGTGCGCAACGATGCCTATATCGACTCTATCGCCTCCGTTTGCGCGAATCCTCCTGCCGGAGAACATTGGGAAAAAGTATTGAACTATAAGTTACAGAGCGATGCTTCAGAGGATCTGGGCTATCAGGACTACACTCCGGGGAAAAACGATTATGTGTATATGAAGCTCTTTCCGGAAGATAATATCGAACCTCTGGGAATTTCTCCTATGTCGACTGATATGGTAAGTGTCCACTATCGCGGAAAATTAATAAACGGAACGGTCTTCGATGAAAGTTTCTCTGGAGAATGGAATGGAATGGTAAACGAACCCAGATCATTTGCGGCTTCAGGTGTAATTACAGGCTGGACAACTGCTCTGTTGAAGATGAAAGAAGGACAGCATGTCGAACTGTATATCCCTAATGGTATGGGATATGGATCGGTAGAGCGTGATGTTATTCCTGCATATTCTACGCTGATATTCGACCTTCGTTTAGAAAAAGTCATCCACCCGAAAGGACCGGATGACAGATCGCGGAAAATGAAACAAGAATAAAATTTATTATATCTTGACATGACAAAAAAAGAGAGAACGCCGATTTGACGTTCTCTCTTTTTTTATGCTTTATCGTTGTGCAGCTTTATTATTCTTCGTCAGCATCAACCTTTGCTTCTTCTACTATTTCATCAGGAACTTTGTCTACGCGTACGTATTTAGATACCTCAGTACCTTCTTTTACTGTCCATACCATTGAGCCTGACTGCATCAGATCTGTTACGATATATTCGTTGTTCCAGTCGCCGTTTTCATAATCATACTTTCCGCTGAGAACGTATCCGTAATGGCCATCTTTCTCAACCGAATAAGTACCTGTGATATAACGTGGATACATGCTGTCATGCTTCTGATACATTTCAAAGTTTCCTTTGCGGTCGAACTCTATATAGATATAGAAATCTTCGGGCAACTGTTCGCCATTCAGTTCTGCCAGCTTCCATGTGCCCTGAAGTGTAATAGGTGTTACTTCAAGAGAAGGCTCCAATACTTCGTCTTCGCTACATGAGAAGGTTGTCAGCGAAATGACAAGCAACATCAAAATCTTAACTATTTTACTTTTCATAATATCTTATCAATTATATTTTTACTATTTCATTTATCGATTAAATTAATCTCAATACTGAGTGTCCTGTCGCTTGGACGTCCTGTTACTCCATCCAGAATCAGCGGAGCATGAAACTTTTCAGGCTTTCCGACAAGTTTCGAAGCGTCGACGCTTATCACGATATCTGCTTCCTGTCCGGGTTTGATAACCTCCGGTTACGTTCTGAATTCCATATATTTAGGCAGATTCATAACAGAAAGCCGCAAATCGGTCTTCCCGCTATTGCCACATAAGATTCTTTGTAAGTTAAAGAGAGGAAAGAAAATTTTTTTGCACAGAAAATGAATTAAAATTATTATATTTTTGCCTTCTTTATCAAGAATACCTCCTGACATCTAAACAAACAGGAGATTCGAATACACATAGAAATAGTAATTTGAATAAACAAAATATAATCCTCAAAAACAAATATCACATCTAATAATAACACATGCCAACTTCACTTACGGCTGACAAGAGTCCATATACGGCAAAGAGATACACCATGCAACTCTCCCCAAAAGTACATTCAGAAAGCAGTATCAAACTGTACCAGAATTAAAGAATACTTCAAACTAGCAATATTCAGATGATTATGGTTTAGGCAAAATATTTAAATGAATCAACAAGATTACTAACAGACTACTATCATATTTACACAAAAAAAGACAACCTTAAAAGTTTCTAGGTTGTCTTTTTATATCTCTAAATCACTTTTTAACGATACCCGAAGGCTTAGGTAATGGCTTTCCTAAACGGACAGGCTTACCTAATATCGGCATATTATTCTCATCCCATGAAATCTTCTGTAAGCGTGGTGTTCTACTCTCACTTTCTCCGGTAATTCCATTAGGTATATTTCTTGCATTATAAAGCATATACCATTCTGTACTATCTGGAGAAGGGATAAATGAGGGACTGCCTGGTCCCCACACACTGTCTTGCGGAGATTGATAAAATACCGGATCTGTTGTTTTTTTCCAAGACTTCGGATCCAATAAATCAGCATCAGCACTACAGCTTAACATTCCGATACAATAATAAGGAGACCAGCATCCACTAGCTGAATAATATATAATCAAATTTTTCTTATCCTTAGAATATAAAAATGTAGGAGCTTCGTTTACATAAATCGGATAGGCAGTACGACTTCCATCAGGATTAACCCACTGCCGTTCCCAGTTATATTCCGGCGAAGATAACATAATACGTTCTCCGTCTAAAGTCCATGGATTTTTCATTTTTGCAATGTAAATACATTGGGTTTCTTCCATAATGCGTCGCTTAGGCCATCCTGACCAAATAAGATACTGCACACCTTTATGCACAAAAGTAGATGCATGTATTCCCCAGTTCCATTCCTGATTAGTCATAATGGGACCTTTCTGTTTAAAAGTTCCCTCCATCGGAGTTCGTGCATCATTTTCTAATACATATATTTGATGATTGTCCGTATTTCCGTCATCAGCAGCATAATAAATATACCATTTATCATTAATCCGATGTATCTCCGGAGCCCACAAGTTATGCATACTCTTGGGATCAGCAGGTCGCCAAACTTCTTTACAAACAGCACTACCCATATCTGTTATATCATTAGTTTCCCAAAGTAGAATCATATCATTTGTTTCATGAGTATAATAATACTTTCCTCCATAAAATAAAGCATTAGGATTACTTCCAGAAGAAAAAATAGGATTAATAAAATAGTCATCCTCTACTTTTAACTGATTTTTCCCCGAATCCGTACATGATAATCCCCCCAAGACAACTATCCCTAAAAAGAAAATTATATTCAATTTCATAAACTAAAAATATCTAGAGAAACAAAAATAATACAGAACATTAGAAAATAAATGCCAACTTTTTTGTCAAAAGTACGTAAAATTTATCTTTTTCACTCCAAAGATTCAAATTTTATTGTCAGTAAAACAAAAATGGTCAGTTTTTTTCATTAATGTACTTATTTTTTTTGTTGATTCTTTCTTAAAAACACAATTTTTGCAACAGAGAAAAAAATCGATTAGCTATGAGAAATATGAATATCAAAACAGCTATTTATTCCACGGTAATCATACTGCTATCTTCTTGTGGACAGATAAAAGCGCCCCATCAGGATGAAAGCATTACAATGGTAGAAAAACCAGTTCTTGGTAATTCCACCTCTAATTATGTCAATAATCGTTTGCCGTTATTGCCCCAACACTTCATAAAACTACCCGTCGGAAGTATTCAACCCGAAGGTTGGTTGAAAGAGTATCTGATACGTCAGAGAGACGGATTAACCGGCCACCTGAATGAAATCAGTGCATGGTTGGAAAAAAATAATAATGCATGGCTTACCACACAAGGAGATCACGGATGGGAAGAGGTTCCTTACTGGCTCAAAGGATATGGCAATCTTGCGTATATCCTAAAAGACAAAAAAATGATTGATGAAGCTAAAATCTGGATTGAAGCAACCTTAAAAAGTCAGCGTCCTGATGGTTCATTCGGTCCTATTAATATGAGAGGTGACAAGCCTGAACTTTGGGCACAGATGATTATGCTCTGGTGCTTGCAGTCATATTACGAATATTCCAATGATTCCCGGGTACTTGACTTAATGACCAACTATTTTAAATGGCAGCTTAATCTGGCTGATGAAAAATTTCTGGAAGATTACTGGGAAAACAGCCGCGGAGGAGATAATCTGCTGAGTGTATATTGGTTATATAATCATACAGGTGAAGCTTTTCTCCTTGAACTTGCTGAGAAAATACACCGTAATACAGCCGACTGGACAAAACCTTCATCATTGCCCAACTGGCATAACGTAAATATAGCTCAATGCTTCAGAGAGCCAGCTACCTATTACTTACTAAGTAAAGATTCTGCTATGCTGGCAGCTAGTTATAATGTACATCATCTGATCAGACGTACCTTTGGACAAGTTCCGGGAGGCATGTTTGGAGCTGACGAAAATGCTCGCATGGGATATATTGATCCACGACAAGGAGTTGAAACCTGTGGTATGGTAGAACAAATGGCCTCTGATGAAATCATGCTAAAAATTACAGGTGATCCTTTTTGGGCTGAAAACTGTGAAGATGTTGCATTCAATACCTATCCGGCTGCAACAATGCCCGACTTTAAAGCACTGCGTTATATAACCAGTCCTAACCAGGTTACCAGCGATGCGCAAAACCACCACCCCGGAATTGACAACTCTGGACCATTTTTAGCAATGAATCCTTTCAGTTGTCGTTGTTGTCAGCATAATCATACCCAAGGATGGCCTTATTATGCCGAACACCTTGTATTGGCAACTCCCGACAACGGAGCAGCACTCGCCCTATATGCATCCTGCCAGGCAGATATTACAGTTGGGAATAATCAGAAAATAAAACTTATAGAAAAGACCAATTATCCTTTCGAAGAGTCTATACAACTATTAGTCCAGACAGAAAAAAATGTAGATTTCCCTCTTTATCTGCGAATTCCATCATGGAGTCCAGACGCTTCCATCAAAATTAATGGTAAAAAGGTAAAGACTTCATTAATAGCAGGACAATATGTCCGTATCCAACGAACATGGAGCAACGATGATGTCATAGAGCTGAATGTGCCGATGCATCTAAACTTACGCACATGGCAAGTCAATAAAAACAGTGTGAGTATCGATTACGGCCCCCTGACCTTCTCGCTAAAGATACAAGAAAAATACATTAAGCGTGACAGCCGTCAGACTGCTATCGGAGATTCACAATGGCAAAACGATGCAGATGCAGAAAACTGGCCTTCATTTGAGATATTCCCTGCATCAGCCTGGAATTATTCTCTTGTTCTGGATAAAGAAAATGCTTTAAAGAATTTTGAAGTTATTCGGAAAAACTGGCCTGATAACAACTTCCCATTTACTCAGGAAAGTTGTCCAATAGAAATCAAAGCAATAGGCCGTAAAGTACCTTCATGGAAGGTAGATCAGTATGGACTTTGTCATGAACTACCAGAAACGAATGCGCCTAAAGGAGAAAAAGAAAACATAACTCTTATACCTATGGGAGCAGCACGTTTGCGTATCAGTGCTTTTCCCAATACTTACGAATAATTAACCCAAACTAAATAAACGATGAAAAAACTAATTACAACAGCCGCGCTTTTTCTGGCATTAGCATTTAATGTTAAAGCTAATGATTTGCCTCGCAAAGAATATCCACGTCCGCAATTTGAACGGGAAGACTGGATTAACCTGAATGGTACATGGACCTTCGATTTTGATTTCGGACAGTCTGGTGTTGATCGTCAGCTTCAGAATTCGGAAAAATTCAGTAAGAACATTATAGTTCCATTTTGTCCGGAAAGTGAATTGTCTGGAGTGAAACATACAGACTTTATAAACTGTATGTGGTATCAAAGAAAAATTTCCATACCAGCTAACTGGAACGGAAAGAAAATATTCCTGAATTTCGGTGCCGTAGATTATTGGTGCGAAATATACATTGACGGAAAGAAAATTCAGCAACATTGGGGAGGAAGCTCATCTTTTGCAATAGATATTACACGATTTGTACAGGCAGGAAACACTCATAACCTGGTTATTCAAGTAAAAGATGATTTAAGAGGAGGAAAACAAACCGGTGGAAAACAATGTACAAACTTTTTCTCAGGAGGTTGTTCTTATACCCGTGTCACAGGTATCTGGCAAACTGTCTGGATGGAAGCTGTTGCTTCAGAAGGTTTAAAAGATATGGTTATACGCACAGATATCGACCAGAAACAATTAGTAGCTACCCCCAGCTTTTACAAGGAATCGGATAACATATTAGAAATCATACTGAAAGACGGTGATAAGGTTATCAGTAAAAAGCAGGCAACATGCTCTAACAACACATGCATTGTACTTCCGGTCAAGAACATGAAATTATGGTCGCCGGAATCACCATTCTTGTATGAACTGACTTATCTGGTTAAAGACAAATCAGGAAAAGTGCTTGATAAAGTCGAATCATATACCGGCATGCGTAAGATACATATTTCTGATGGAATATTCTACCTGAACAACCAGCCTTATTTCCAAAGACTGGTATTAGATCAGGGATATTACCCCGACGGAATATGGACTGCTCCATCAGACGAAGCGCTTAAAAATGATATTATTTTAGGTAAAAATGCAGGATTCAATGGTGCACGTTTACATCAGAAGGTATTCGAAGAACGTTATTATTATTGGGCAGACAAACTGGGATACATTACCTGGGGAGAAAGTGCAAGCTGGGTAATGGATGTGAACGATGAAATTGCGGCACGTAACTTTATCAGTGAATGGAGTGAAATTGTGGTACGCGACCGTAACCACCCATCATTAGTAACCTGGACTCCTTTCAATGAAACATGGGGAAGCCGTGACGGTTCTTATCCGCGCTTAATCCGTGACATTTACCACATGACAAAAGCTATGGATTCTACTCGTCCTATCAACGATGCAAGTGGAGATGATCATGTATTGACTGATATTTGGAGTGTCCACAATTATGAACAAGATGGTACGCGTTTATCAGAACAGTTAATATTTAAGGAAGGAGAAGAACCTTATCGCAACAGCCGCGATAAAAAATATTTGGCCGTATATGAAGGACAACCTTATATGGTTGATGAATTTGGAGGTATAGGATGGATGGCTCCCGAAGAACGTAAAAACTCATGGGGATACGGTAATCTTCCACAGACAGAAGAAGAGTTTTATACACGTTTGCAAGGACAGGTAGAAGCACTGAAAGGAGCTAAGCATGTAATGGGATTCTGTTACACTCAGCTGACAGATGTTGAGCAAGAGAAAAACGGTATTTATTATTATGACCGTACTCCTAAATTTGACATGAAACGAATCAAAAGTATTTTCGAACTGATTCCTTCTTCACATACCAACTTAAAGTAAAAAGATTTTTTCAGAATATCCAATAGACAATAATTGACAATAGGTAAATAATTAAGTTAAAAAGTTTTCAATAGAATAACAACACAAATTTCTGATTAAGAAATCACTAGCCTGAGGCTGAATTCTGATCCGTATCCCCGATAGAATTCAGCCTCTTCTATATACCTTTCCTTCTTGCCTTATCCAATCTTGTCTCACTAAAATTAGTATCTTTGCAGCAATAAATAAAGCACTAACATTTAACAGACAATAATTATGTTCGACAACAATGAAGAAATGTTTCCGATAGTAGATGAGGAAGGAAATATCACAGGAGCTGCTACACGAAAAGAATGTCATAGTGGCAGTAAATTACTCCATCCGGTAGTTCATCTGCATGTTTTCAACGATAAGGGTGAGCTATATTTACAAAAACGTCCTGCATGGAAAGATATTCAGCCCAATAAATGGGACACTTCAGTTGGAGGACATATTGACTTAGGTGAGAGTGTGGAAATGGCCTTAAAAAGAGAGGCTCAAGAAGAGCTCGGCATTTCCGACTTTACTTTCGAACTGCTTACACATTATGTTTTTGAGTCGAACAGAGAAAAAGAACTGGTATTCTGCCATCGTACTATTTATAACGGAGAAATCTCTCCCAGCAACGAACTTGACGGAGGGCGTTTCTGGTCAATAGAAGAAATAAAAAACAATTTAGGAAAGGGAGTATTTACACCCAATTTTGAAAGCGAATTTGCAAGATTAAAGTTCTAAGCAATCATTATTTGATAGTACCCAATTATTATTCATTTTTCGTTTGTAAAATTGATTTACATCAAGAATTATACAAAGAGAGACCAAAAATATGCTATACAACATAACAACATATACTCAAAAGATGTAATTTTGTGTTGCAAAACATAAAACAAGACTACTCTAGATAATTGAGAAGCTTAAAAAACTATTCGTAAAAAGTTTCCTCATCATGGAAGAAAACCATGTGAAGATTTGGAAAACGATGACACGATAACAGCACTGATTAATCAGCATGTCTGAAAAAAGCAATGAAAATGTAAATTACAAGCAAATAAGAAATTAAGCTGTGTGTCAAAAAAGCACCACAGATTACACTGTTCAAAAACCGATAACAGATTTCCGAAATCAGCGTAATCCGTGGTGCTTTCTAATTTTAAACGATATCAATATTCTACTTTATCAGTTTTATTTTCCCAATCACGGAAAGCTTTAATAGCCTCCTCAGGCAATAACACTTCAGACTTCAGCTTACGGTCTGCCGGTTTCAAATCAAGTTCTTCATATATAAAGGCGTCATCAAAACCTATATCAGCAGCATCATTCTTGCTATTTCCATAATACATTCTATCTAAATGTGCCCAGTAAATAGCTCCCAGACACATCGGACAGGGTTCACAGGAAGTGTAAATCTCACACCCGCTCAAATCGAAAGTCCCTAATATCTTTGCAGCCGTACGGATAGCACTAACTTCAGCATGTGCCGTAGGGTCACAATCTGGAGTTACACGATTTACTCCCATCGCAATAATCTCACCATTTTTAGCAATAACTGCGCCAAACGGTCCTCCTCCCTCAGCTACATTTTGTACTGAAAGTTCTATGGCTTTACGCATCAGTTCTTCTTTTGTCATATCAATTCCTCCTAACATTTTATCTCTATTTGGAAAGATACAAAAAAAATCAGAAAATAGAAACTGAAAGCCAATTAATCTCTTTCTACATAAACCTTTTTACTTCCGAAGGCACAAAATAGAGTCAGAGTCAGAAAAAAGCATTATCAATTAAAAAACAATATCTCCAAAAACAAGAAAACCTCCCGTCTAGATTTCCCAGAACGAGAGGTTTCCGTTTTTTATTATAGAAAAGGGGGGGAAGATTACATCATGCCACCCATACCGCCCATACCCGGAGCAGCCATCGGCATTTCAGGTTTTTCTTCTTTCTTTTCTACGATGACACACTCTGTAGTCAAGAACATTCCTGCAATAGAAGCTGCGTTTTCAAGTGCAACACGAGTTACTTTAGCAGGATCTACAACACCGGCTGCATGCAAGTGTTCGTAAACATCGGTACGTGCATTGTATCCGAAATCACCTTTACCTTCACGTACTTTCTGTACAACCACTGCTCCTTCTTTTCCGGCATTGGCTACAATCTGACGAAGTGGCTCTTCAATAGCACGCTTGATTATTTCGATACCAGTTGTTTCATCTGCATTGTCACCCTTCATGCCTTCCAATGCGTCAATAGCACGGATGTAAGTTACGCCACCGCCCGGTACAATACCTTCTTCGATAGCAGCACGAGTAGCACACAACGCATCGTCTACACGGTCTTTCTTTTCTTTCATTTCTACTTCGCTGGCAGCACCTACATAAAGAACAGCTACACCACCTGACAATTTAGCCAGACGTTCCTGAAGTTTTTCTTTATCATAATCAGAAGTAGAATTCTTCATTTCAGCCTTAATCTGGTTGATACGTTCCTGAATCAACTCTTTCTGACCAGCACCGTTTACGATAGTAGTATTTTCCTTAGAAACAGTTACCTTATCGCAAGTACCCAACATTTCAATAGTAGCCTGTTCCAGTTTCAAACCTTTTTCTTCGCTGATAACTACACCACCAGTCAATACTGCGATATCTTCCAGCATAGCTTTACGACGGTCGCCGAAGCCCGGAGCCTTCACTGCACAAATCTTCAACTGGCCACGCAGACGGTTTACAACCAATGTTGTCAATGCTTCACTGTCAACATCTTCAGCAATAACCAACAAAGGACGTCCGCTCTGAACTGCCGGTTCAAGGATAGGCAAGAAATCTTTCAGGTTAGAAATCTTCTTATCGTAAATCAAGATGTATGGGTGTTCCATCACACATTCCATCTTTTCTGTATCAGTTACGAAGTAAGCTGACAAATAACCACGGTCGAACTGCATACCTTCTACTACACCGATAGTAGTATCAGTACCTTTTGCTTCTTCGATAGTGATTACACCATCTTTAGAAACCTTACGCATTGCATCAGCAATCAGTTTACCGATAACCGGATCATTGTTTGCAGAGATAGTTGCAACCTGTTCAATCTTATCGTAGTTATCACCTACTGTTTCAGCCTGTGCTTTGATTGATTCTACAACTTTAGCAACAGCCTTGTCGATACCACGTTTCAAATCCATCGGGTTTGCACCAGCTGTAACATTCTTCAAACCAACGCCCACGATAGACTGAGCCAATACAGTAGCAGTAGTAGTACCGTCACCAGCATCATCACCAGTCTTCGAAGCTACAGACTTAACCAACTGTGCACCTGTATTCTGGAACGGATCGCTCAATTCTACTTCCTTGGCAACTGTTACACCGTCTTTTGTAATATGAGGAGCACCGAATTTCTTTTCGATAATAACATTACGACCTTTCGGGCCGAGAGTTACTTTAACAGCGTTAGCCAATTCGTCTACACCTTTTTTCAACTGATCGCGAGCATCAATGTTGAAGAGAATATCTTTTGCCATAATAATCTTAATGTTTTAAAAGTTCAACTTATGAATTATCCCAAAACTGCGAGAACGTCACTCTGACGCATCATCAGATATTTTACTCCGTCGTGTTCGATTTCAGTACCTGAATATTTTCCATATAATACTGTATCGCCAACTTTCAATATCATCTCTTCATCCTTTGTGCCATTTCCTACTGCCACAACTTCACCCTGCAATGGTTTTTCTTTTGCTGTATCAGGAATGATAATACCGCCGATTGTTTTTTCTTCTGCAGGAGCCGGAAGAATCAGGACTCTGTCTGCTAATGGTTTAATGTTCATAGTCTTTATATTTTTTATTGTTTATACTTGATTAAACTGTCCATGGCTTTTCTTTTCTGCCGGACGCTATATAAATAGCGAAAATCGTGCCAAAAGCATAAACTGACATTCTGGCACGATTTTCTGACATATACTTAGACAGCGCTGACACTTATCTGACTTTCTTTATGGCTTTAACCCATCCGTCTGCATGCGCATCGAGACCGATGTGAGAAAAATGTACTCCGTCGGGACGATGAAGGGCTTTGTTCAATTTATCGGTATCCGGACCGATGAAAAGATCGCTGTATTTTTTGCAGAGAGCTTGTTGCGCCTCTCGTATCTGAGAATCATTACCATCTTCACTATCTATACATTCTGGATGATAAGAAGCAATAGCTATACCAATAGGACTTTCAATGCCCTGGCTTCTAAAAGCTTCGCGGATAGTCTCAAACTGACGAATATATTCTTCTTTCGAAGTATTCTTAATATTATCGGTTTCTCCCTGATGCCACAGGATATAGTCGGGAATGAGTCCTTGCTCCTTCAACAGGGCAATAGTTTGGGTCAGTTTATCATACAAATAGCCTCCCTTAGCCCAGGCTGCTATTTCTACACCTCCTACACCGATGGGAACTAAAGTGACTTTCGTCGTTATTTTCTCATCGATCAGTTTATCTGCCAAACGATTCCACACGCTGGCTCCGTAGCCAGTCGCTCCAATCAGTGGATCGGAAGAAGGATAAAGACGACCTTCGAAATAGTTGTAAACCTGATGCTCCGGTTGATATTTTCCAACACCATGATTGGCAGAATTTGATTGTCCAAAGGTGAATAATACCATTCCTCCTTGAGCTTCCTCAACTGATACAGACTGATAGTTTTCTGCCCATTTCCGCAAACCTTCGATAGCTCTGCACAAAACACCAGCCTCACCACGGAAAGTACCTGAACCTTTTGGTTCTCCTGCCGGAGTGTACCACTCATTGAACCCATTGTTCTTTACCACTCTTTCCAGCATTGGTTTCAGCTCTTCATAAGCTTCCTTTATAAAACCATTTTCTGTCAGTCCCCAGATCATTCTGGCACCAAACCATGTCCAGTCTCCTCCATTCTGATAACCGTAGGGGTGCATTCCTACATTCTGAAAACTGCCTGTCGGATAAGTCGGATACATAGTCAGGCCGATAGTCTGGGCATGTGCTTTTTCTACATTTTCCAACATACGCTGATTGGCATGTGCTATTTCTTCTTTTGTAAGCAGACCGGCCAAAATGGCAACTGCTGTACCACCATGATAAAACACCTGATTTTCATCAAATGTTTCAGGGAAAGGAGAACCATTCAGATAGATGTGTGGAATAAATTTCTGACGCTGGCTGTCCCACAAATGTTTGCGGATATTGGTTATCAGTTGTTTTTTTTACACTCTCCCATTTCTCTCCATATGCCTTGTTTACCGCAACTTCCTTAAAGTTGTCAATGGCCAGCACCAGCATGGCATTGTCGTAAATATCAATGGTGTAATGCGTATTCTCATCAATCGCTCCCCCCAAGGGTGCTCAGACTGTACATCTCCCCAGTCGGCGGTAGTAGCTCCTGTAGTTAACCCATATTGTTTGTTGAATTTTTCATTCATGAGGTATTGCAGAGCCTCATCCATACGCTGTTCTACCGTTTTTCCGTTAATTACAGTTTGCAGATATGCTGTGCTTTGGCTCTTTTTTACATATTGATAAACAGCCTGTACCAATGACGTTTCATGATCGGTTTCTACTGTATTTTTATGAGCAGCATACTGTGGACAGGTTTCAGACAGACGATAACGGTAGCCCTCCGGATCGTTCAAATTAGCTTTACGGATATCCATATATCCGTCTATAATGTCACCACCTTCTCCCTGAAAATGAAAAAAGTGTTCAGACATTCCTGAACTTGCTGGTCAGGCATGACATCCATGGCTACTTGTATAAAAGTGTTGAAATCACGTATCCATACTTCACCGTATCCATCCCCGGCATTAAGACCAGTCGATACTGTATGATGAGCTATCCGGCTTACTTGTTCCATAAGAGGATCTTCCAAAATACTTTTCTGTACAATTTTCAACGGATCTTCAGAAGTATTTCCAAATGAAGAAAGAGCAAAAAACATTCCAACAGTTAGGGTGATAAATTTGGTGTGTTTCATAAACGATTAAATGTATGAACAAATAACAGTGCAAGCATATAAAAATAAATCAGTTATCACTCTTTTTAAAGAAGATAATGGATAAATTTCTAATCTTTTTTAGGGTTTCCGGTTTTTTCCTAACTTCGCAAAGGGGATTATGCATGCACAAGCAAAGCCCAAAGCCCCTGACAAAAATCTTGGTAAAAGTGTTTACGGAGAAAAATTTTATAATTATATAAGGTAACAAGCAGAATAAACAAATAAGGAAAAATAATGGAAATCATATTTTTATTAATAGGACTGGCTGCCGGAATCACTTTGGGATATCTGTTGGCATCACGTAAAGTATCGGCATTACAAACACAGATGAAATTGCAGCAGAAACATGTAGAAGAGCTGCAACAGGTAGAAAAACAGATGTGGCAAGAAAAGCTGGATGCACAAAAGCAAGAAGTAGCAGAATTACGCCGTCAGTTCAATATGGAATTTGAAAACATCGCCAACAAAATATTTCAGCAGAAGGCAGAATCATTCAATAAACTAAGTGCCGAAAATCTCAGCAACTTATTAAAGCCTTTCAGAGAAAATCTGAACGAATTCAAACATCAGGTAGCTGAAGTGTACGACAAAGAATCGAAGCAGCGTTTTTCACTGGAAGACAAAATTAAGGAACTGGTACAACTGAACAAACAAATCAGTGACGAAGCCAATAACTTGACCCGTGCGCTGAAAGGTGATTCAAAGACACAAGGGAACTGGGGCGAAATGATATTGGAATCGATTCTCGAAAATTCCGGACTGCGTGAAGGAGAAGAATATTTCCGCCAGGAATTTTTAAAAGATGAGCATGGAGAACCTTTACGTAACGAAAACGGCCAACGCCTGCAACCGGATGTTCTGGTAAAGTACCCCGACAACCGCCAGGTAATCATCGACTCAAAGGTTTCACTCACAGCCTATGCCAATTATGTAAACAGCTCTGAACGTAGCGAACAGGAACAATACCTGAAAGTTCATTTATCCTCTGTAAAAGCTCATATCGATGAACTAAGTCAGAAAGATTACTCTAAATATAATATCTCCTCGCTCGATTTCGTAATGATGTTCATTCCTAACGAGCCTGCCTATGTACTGGCTCTGCAAACAGATCCGAATCTCTGGAACTATGCCTACAAGAAAAAGGTTGTCCTGATGAGTCCTACCAACTTGATAGCAGCACTCAGGCTGGCACTCGATCTGTGGAAACGAGAATATCAGGAAAAAAACACCCGGGAAATAGTAAAAAGAGGTACTGCCTTATACGAAAAATTAGCAAGTTTTACCGAAACATTCGAACGTATAGGTGAAACTTTAAAGACCGCCTCAGCAGCTTACGATACTGCACTCGGACAATTATCGGCAGGAAAAGGAAATGTGATCCGCCAGGCAGAAATGCTGAAAGAACTGGGAATTACCCCTAAAAAGAAACTATCTTCACGCCTGATCAGTCAGGATGAAGATAGGGATGAAAACGAATAGCCTATAAAAAAGAATCCGGAACCGAGCATCAGCAACCGGTTCCGGATAAAAAGCAGAAGTTCGTATGCCTCTTGGCAAGACTTGATATTATAGTGTCCAACCAGAAGTCCAGTCGTCACCGCTCTTTACAGCACCTTTATAGTCGGTTTTAGTAAAGAAGCTGTCTGCAGACAAATCTTTTCCTCCGTCAAGAGTACCTACATATTTGCCAGTCCATGAGAATTCCTGATTTGTCAGATTGCCAGTAGCCTGAGCAAAGTCTGCATTTGTATAGATTCCCTGCTTAGATGACAATTCACCACTGATAGCAACATACTCCAGTTTTGAAGTACCATCTTTTAAAGCATTCTCTGTTTCATTTGTTTCCACTGTCAGCGGTTTGCCTTTGCCTGTTATGATTGTATTGTAAAGTTCTACCTGAGTACCGGCACGCAAGCGTACTCCCTGAGCATCTCCACCATTTCCAATCAAAGTAGCATTAGCGATTGTCGGATGTGCAACCGGAGTTGCCGCATTGTTAGTACCATTATTGTCACATTCCATCAGGCAGTCGCAAGCATATCCCAGTGAAGATTCACCTTCCTGATAAGCAACCAGGAACTGTGCTTTCCCGTTCCATCCTTCAGTCCAGTCGAAAGAGTCGTCACTACAGCTTGTCACAACCATATATTTTACATTGACAGAACCTCCAAAGAATTCAAATCCATCGTCCGATCCCTGATAAGCCTGCAAATGTTCTACAGTAGTTCCATTACCAACACCATAGAAAGAAACTCCGTTTGCTTCATGTTCTTCATCAAAAGCATATCCGGTATATTCCAGACGGATGTATTTCAATGTACCAGAGTTGTCTGCATCATTGTTTCCTCCATAAGGAGCATTACCTATTTCTGATTTTCCCGATCCATTATTTGTATGAGCATAACCGCAGATATGCAAACCTCCCCACGCTCCTGCTTCTTTCTTTTCAGAAGTCATGACAATAGGCTGTGCAGCTGTACCCTGCGCATCAATCTTAGCTCCCTGTTCGATAAGAATATAATCTACTGTTTCATCATGTTGTGCAACGATAGTAACTCCTGGCTGAATAGTAAGAGTTGCTCCCGATTTTACATGCACACCTCCGTTGAGTGTATAAGTTTTTCCAGTTTCCAACGTTACATTTTCGGTAATATCACTGTCAAGAACATAGGTATCTTCACCTCCATCACCCGGATTATTGACAGGATCTTCATCACTACTGCAAGAGGTTGCAAAAAGAGAAACACCTGCTATCAATGCCATTGTTGCAAACTTCCAATTCTTTTTCATACTCAAAATGTTTTGTTTAAGTTAGTTGTTTAGAATTTATTTCGATTATAAGTTATATGTCACACCGATTTCAAAACTGCTTCCACGTTTGAAACGCTCAACTTCTACCTTTTCTCCTGTAGAAGGAACTTCCTGCTTAAAGATAACAGGCTGGTTGAGCAAGTCGTTTATCTGTAGCTTTAATGAAACCTTTTCATTGAATTTAAAGCTACCCACAAAATTCATAGTATGTACCGGCTGCTGCTTGACATCTCCCAGTCCGGAAATACCGACCGACTGAATACGAGGACCTTGCAGGTTATAGACCAAAGCTGCACTCAACTGTTTCACATCATCCAGACGCGGAGTATAAGTGATATCAGCATTCACCAGATAAGGAGATGCTCCTTGCAAAGCACGCTGAGTATTGGTATACGCTCCTCCTTCGGGAAGCTTTACGTCAGTATACATAAACGAAGCATTGGCTCCCAAACGTAAATCACGTATCAGTTCTTTACGGAATTCAACTTCCAGACCGGCAGCCATACCATTATTGGCATTCTGGAACGAATGGATAGTAGCTCCTCCCGACAATTGCTGGATCTGCTCAATAGGGTCTTCCAAATGTTTATAATAAGCTGTTGCCGAGAACATGTCACCATTTTCTCCAAAGAACTCATAACGCAAATCAAGGTTATAGTTATAACCGTTCTTCAAATCTGCATTACCTCGGATCTGTGCCGAACCATACGATTCCTGATAAAGGAAAGGAGCCATTTCGATAAATGAAGGACGCGTCACTGTACGCGAGAATGAAAAACGGAAACTGTTTCTTTTATCCAGCTGATAACGTAAGTTCATGGCAGGAAACAAATCGTTACTGTTTAAGTCACGGCGCTGCAACTTTCCTCCGTCTTCTGCATAATTCACCCACAGCTTACTGCTTTCATAGCGTACTCCCACATTCACCAATAGAGCTTCTACCGGATAAATATCAGCTAAAATATATCCTGCATAAATTTTATTTCCAGCTGTATAACTGTCTTTGGGCTGCTGAGAGCGTGAGATGGAAACAAGTCCACTTTCTATAGCTTCCTGATTCAGGAAACCGGAAGGTGTATAAATATCCTCTTCACCTCCAATCACCGGATTCAACTTATTCAAATTATAGTAAAAGCGAGTTGAGCTATAGTCGCGTGTCTTGTCCTTGTAAGTAAATCCAGCCTGCAACTTGTTCTGGTTTCCAAATTTATAGTCACCCGACAGATTGCCTACCCATTCTTTTTCATCAAGTACACCAAAATAACGCATGGTTTCCTGACGGTTCAGCTTAAACAAATTGATTTCATTACCTTCTCTGATAAACATAATCTGCCGGCGATCGGGTTCATCACTCGAAGTCTTGCTATACGAACCACTCCAGTTCATACTCCATTTGTCACCGAAAAAGTGTTTTCCACCCAACTGATGGTTTTGCAGTGTATAGACATGCGTTACGTTATTGCTTCCAATCAAGTTATGATCTTCATAATCATATCCTTCACGAAGCATGTAATTGTCTATCGCATTGCGGGCATAGAAAAAAGTATAATTCAACTGGTCTTGCTTACGGAAACTATATCCCAGACTACCTAATCCGGCAATCTTCAGTTCACTGGAATAACTGTCATAACTGAAATCATTCAATGTGGTTCCGGTAGCCTCCAGCGTACGTACACTGGCATCAAGCATCGTTTGCTGTTCATTGCTTACCCCCATTGAAGCCAGCAAGCTAAGAGTATTCCCGTTTATATCAAAATTCTTTCCGAACCCTACGTTTCCACCAAATTCAGGTAAAGACTTACTGCGAGATACATCAAAACTGGTATTGAACAACTGGTTTTTTCCGGCATATTCCTCAAAATCCACTAGCGACATATCACGTAACTTATTGTCAAGTGACGGAGTTTCAAACAAAGTTCCATCACGATCCATCTGATAAGTATCTTTTCCTAAAGTATTGAACTTGCCCCCGGTATTAAACGAAAGGCTGAAAAAATCTTCACCAGTCTGCTCTTTTGTACCTATGTCGATATGTGCACCTGAATAATCAGCAAACGAATTGGCCTCATAGACTTTACTTACGGTAATATTCTTCACGGTAGAAGACGGGAACAAGTCAAGCGGTATCAACTTATGGTCAGGATTGGGAGAAGCAATAGGCAACCCGTTCAATGTCGTCGTGCTGTAACGGTCACCCAGTCCGCGTACAATGATTTGTCCAGCCGAAGCAACCGACACACCGGTAATCTTCTTTACGCCTTCTTCTACATTGGAAATTCCCTTTGTACTCATTTCCTTCGCCCCGATATTTTCGATAGCTACACTCGACTTCTGACGCTCCATCATCAACGAACGTTCATTCTCCAGATTTTTTTTAGCTACCACCGTAAGCTCATCAAGCTGCTGATTATCGGGAGCAAGTGCTATAACCAGCTCATCCTTCTGTCCTTTTTCTACAACAATTTCCTGCGTCTTATACGAAACATACTGTACAATCAGCGTACATGTTTTACCTTTTATATCTTTAATTTCGAACCGTCCGTCGATATCAGTAATAACTCCTGTCGTGGTTCCACCTACTTGAACAGTTGCTCCGATAAGCGGTTCTTTCGTTGAGTTATCAACAACCACACCTTTTAAAGTAAAAGCCTGGGCACTGACACTTAGAATCATCGCCGAAGCTGTAAGAAACATCTTGTTAGTTTTAATCATCCTTCGCCACTAATTTTTTCTGATGCAAAAATAGAGCGGTGATATTTCGTGCCGATTGCATCCTTTTGATGATTTACTTACAAGCCGGTTACGTTTATGTTACTGAAATGTCCCGATGGATGAAGATTACAATCTGAAGCTCAAAATAAATTCATAGCGAGAAGTCAATATTGAGAAAAAACACCAAAAGGATTGGTGAAGAGCCTGATTTCGTCTTTAAAAGTTAAACTTTTATCATAACACGATAAATACTTAGCTGTTTTTCTATATCTTTGCAACAAATTTAATTATATATGACAGGACAATCAATAAATCGTATAAGGGTTGCTTTGGCAGAACAGAATAAAACAAACCGTTGGCTAGCCGAACAAATGGGTAAATCTGAAATAACGATAAGTAGGTGGGTGCAAAACAAGACACAACCATCGTTAGAACAATTACTACAAGTTGCAAAGTTTTTATCAGTAAGTCCTAAAGATTTGATAAATGAAGTTGATATTGACTTAACCGATTTTAGAGTTAAGTTGTAAAATGTTGATAGTTAGAACTTATTACAATAATAACATGTTTAAATATATTGATAATAGAGATAGAACATTCTTATTTGGAGCATATCGTGGAGAAAAGTCTCATTTGGAATGGATATTAGGAGAGAATCCTCAAAGATACGAGAAATTATATAATATTCGTTTCAATCAAGATTTATTTTCTCAACGAAGAGGTGGGGTTATTGCAGATAGTTTACCCGACTACATACTTATTTATAACACTCAAAATCCGCAAAATGAATATCATCTTTTTCCATGCGTTAATTCTTCAATAAAGAATCAAAGTGATATGGAAAAATTGTCTTATCCCTGTCCAAATGGAACTTATGTCGTGTTTTCTTTGGGGGAAGAACTTCTTTCAGAACCACTTAACATACAAAAACTTATTCAGCAACAACTTTCTTTGGACAAAACAAGAATCCCATTTGCTCCTAAAATACTAAAAGGAGAAGACATAGCTAATGCAGTGGATAATTCCCTCATGCCACCAGCACTTGCTATTTGTACACCAAAGAAAGTGCTACGTTTTATTGATCTTTTTGCAGGTATTGGTGGAATAAGGTACGGACTTGAGCAAGCGGCAAGAGACAAAGGTATGAATCCTGTATGTGTAATGACATCAGAAATCAAGCCATATGCTGTAAGTGTACTTCGTGAAAACCATCCCACAGAAACAATAATGGGAGATATCACTAAGATTGAAACGAAAAACATTCCTGATTTCGATATTTTATGTGCAGGATTTCCTTGTCAAGCTTTTAGCTCCGCTGGAAAACGTCAAGGGTTTGCGGACACAAGAGGCACTTTGTTTTTTGAAGTAGAACGTATTTTACGGGATAAACACCCTAAAGGATTTATTCTGGAAAATGTAGAGGGACTTGTAAATCATGATAATGGAAAAACATTACAAGTGATTATAGATAAACTAACAACGTTAAACTATAAATTTGATTTTCGTGTTCTGAATTCAAAATATTTTGGTGTTCCACAAGAACGAAAAAGAATCTATATTGTAGGAAGTATATATGATAAACCTAATTTAGACGCTTTCCCAAAAAAGGAAAGTAGATTATTGGGAGATATACTTGAATCAGGCTTACCAACAGTAGATACACCATTTGTCAGGACGTTGCTTAGTCACTTCTCAATAGAACAACTTTATGGTAAATCAATCAAAGACAAAAGAGGAGGAGATTCTAATATTCATAGTTGGGATTTGGAAATCAAAGGTCCGGTGAGTCGTAATCAAAAAAAACTTCTTGATACTATTCTGACGGAACGACGCAAAAAGAAATGGGCTAAAATAATAGGTATAGATTGGATGGATGGTATGCCATTGACTTTAGAACAAATACAATCATTCTATAATGACTCTAATCTTGAAGCAATGCTTGAAGATTTAACACAAAAAGGATACTTAAAATTTGAATATCCGAAAAAGCTTATTCGAGAAAAAAATGCTAAAGGTGTTATCACCACTCGTAGGGATTATGATACTAGTAAACCCAAAGGATATAATATCGTTGCTGGAAAACTGAGCTTTGAAATAAACAAGATTATGTCACCAAATGAAATTGCTCCTACTCTTGTTGCTATGGACATGCAAAAGCTATATGTTGGAGATAATGGAGGGCTTAGACGTTTGACTCTTCGTGAAGGTCTTCGACTTTGTGGCTATCCTGATGACATAAAATTTAATGTTAGCGAGAAAGATGGTTTTGATTTATTAGGAAACACAGTTGTTGTTCCAGTAATAAAAGCCGTAGCAGATAGATTACTTGATACTATAACGATTTAATAAATATATTTATGAAATTAACAGTTGAGGAAATATATGACAGATTGGTCAATGACGATAAGATTTTGACTAAAAAAGGACGCATTACTTTTACATTAGGAGATATAGATATTATCGTAAGGCAACGTGATGTTGTCGGAAATATTATGCAAGAATGGGTAGAAGGTTGGTTAAAGAAAAATGATATTGAGTATGCGTTGAATGACAATACTCAAATGCCTCCGGATTTTTATCTTAATCCTGATAACATGAAAGAAAATCTAATGGAGATAAAAGCTTTCAATTATAAGGCAGGTCCGGGATTTGACATAGCTGATTTTCGAATGTATGAACAAGAAATTGCTCAAAAACCATGGATGCTCGATGTTACTTACCTAATCTTCGGCTATGAAATGTCAGAAGATGGTATTGTAACTATAAAGAAAGTTTGGAAAAATAAAGTCTGGGAGATGTCTAGACCGATGAGTTCAGGTACAAACAAAACAATTTGGCCTATAAATCTTCAAATTAAAAAAGGCACTGTCCATAAAATCAGACCAGCAAAGTGGTATGGGAAGTCCACAAAATTTTCCATATTTGAAAATAAGGAAGATTTCTTGTCTGCTATGGAAGAAACGGTTTATAAAAACAAGGATACTCGTGATGATGGACCTGAATGGCTTTCTACAATGATTGATAATTATGAAAAACATTATGGTGTCAGATTGTCTATTCCAAGATGGAGTGATATTATTAATAAATATGTCAGTAGTATTAAACATAATGGTTAATTATAATGATTTCGGTTGTCATCAGCTGATAGACATAAGATAACTTTAGCGAAATAACACAAGATGGCATATACACATTCAAAAGATTATCTAATAGAATTAGCAAATAATTCACAATTCAACAGTAAAACATAACAAAAACGCTAAAAATCTAAAATAAGATATAACAATCAGCAATGTCTGTTTTATCCTTCGACACTGTCCAAAATTTTGTGTAAATGGAAACAGGATTCAGTTGTAAGTTTGTT
>DXLM01000002.1 GCA_019414725.1 Bacteroides sp. | reverse complement strand
CCTTTCAAGAATGAAAATCTTGCGTCCTAACCGATAGACGAACGGGCCATCCTTAGATTCAGGATTATTCCTGACTTGCTTTTCGAGGACATATATCTCTCGATTGCGGATGCAAAGGTATGAAGAATTTTCATTCCTGCAAAACTTTCTGTGATTTTTTTTATTAAATCATTTGCAGTTTGTCGGGGTACATGAAATTTTGGTTCGGATAGGTGCGATTTTTACTCGTTTGGTCATGGAAAACAACCGTTTATTCCTTTTGTATAGCTGAGCTGGTTTAGTTTGATTATTGAAAGCTTGTATATTTGCAATATATCAGAGTGTCCGGTTTCTTCGGGGAAAGAATAGGAGAGGCTCTGAAAATCTGAAGTCGCTCTCTCTCTTATTAAAGTTTTTATAAAATGGTTGCCCTGCATGATAAATAATTACTGTTATTTACATGCAGGGATTTTTGCATTATGTGTATCTTTGCCTCCGTTATGTTGCAAAAATACGTTGGCATAGTTCTTCATACGGTAAAGTATAACGACAAGGCAAATATCGTGCATGTCTATACCGAGCAGTCGGGCAGAATGTCTTTTCTGATTCCGGCACAACGTTCTCGTAAATCAGCTGTAAAGCAAGTGCTTTTCCAGCCTTTGTCTGTCGTAGAATTTGAAGCGGATATGCGTCCTCGTTCCGGTATTCATCCCATCAAGGAGGCAAAAGCCTGGTATGTCTTTACGTCATTGCCTTATGATCCTTACAAATCGGCAATAGCCATGTTTCTGGCAGAATTCCTTTATCGTGCATTGAAGGAGGAAACTACCAATGTTCCTTTATTTGCCTATTTGGTTCACTCTGTACAGTGGCTGGATGTTTGTGAAACCAGTTTTGCCAATTTTCATCTGGTCTTTTTAATGCGACTTTCCCGTTTTCTCGGGCTTTATCCCAACGTTGAAGAGTATTCTTCCAGCGACTATTTTGATTTGCTGAATGCTTGCTTTGTTTCTTCTCAGCCTTATCATGGCATGTTTGTTCGTCCGGAAGAGGCTTCTCATATACGTACTCTGATGCGTATGAATTATGAAACAATGCATCTGTTTGCTATGAACCGGATGGAGCGGAATCGTTGTCTGGATATCATCAATGAATATTATCGTTTACATTTACCTGACTTTCCGGAGTTGAAATCGCTTCCTGTTTTGCAAGAATTGTTTTAGATATATAGCCTTTGGAAGTAACTCGGATAAAATAACAGGAAGTTTTAGAAAAACATCGTGAATTTTTCGGAAATTCATCGAGATCTTTTTTGAAAAATTGTACAAAAAAAGAACACTTTTTTATGACCTTTTCGTTGACTTATTTGCTTTCGCTATATAAGACATAATACTTTGTTTTCTAAGCAATAAAAAAAGATACGGAACTCTCATGGAAAGTTCCGTATCTTGTATAAGGTTTAGTCTAACTTTTCTGTATGGAGGAGAATTACTGCAACAATTCTTTTACTTTTGCAGAAATAGCACGTCCTTCGGCAAGTCCGGCCAGTTCTTTGCTGGCAACACCCATAACTTTTCCCATATCCTTTCCGTTAGTTGCACCAACACGTGCAATGATTTCTTTCAATTTAGCTTCCAGTTCTTCAGCTGAAAGTTGTTTGGGAAGGTATGCTTCGATGACACGTACCTGAGCCATTTCTTCTTCTGCGAGATCTGCACGGCCTTGTCCTTCGTAAACGGCAGCAGAATCTTTTCCTTGTTTTACCAGCTTCTGCATAATTTTCAGTGCAGCTTCATCGGTCAGTGTATCATTTGCTCCCGGAGCTGTTTTAGCTTCCAGGAAACACTTTTTGACATTGCGCAAGGTTTCCAGTCTGACCTTGTCTTTGGCTTTCATTGCCTCTTTGATATCGTTGCTGATTTGTTCGAATAAATCCATAGTAATATAGTTATAAAATTGTAGTTCGTTTCTTGTTTAGAAAGTAATGGTCATAGAGCCATTCTCGCTATTGTCCAGCTTAGGGGTTGAGCTTTCTTCGGCAACGGCTCTCGACTGGATACTTTCGAGTACAGCTTTTGAACGCTTGTAGGTAGGAGTTGTTTCTACCATGCTGATGATATCATCATTGTCCAGATCTTCTTGTGTGAAGATATAGATTTTGTAGTTTCCTTTCTTCCGGTTGTTTTTATAACTTCCCGGATAGAAATCATCACGGCGTTCGGCCTTCTTTTGTTCTTCTTCCTCCAGTTCTTCCTGACGTTTTTGTTCTTCTGCAGAAAGTTTGTTGTTCATTCCCGGCACATCTTTGATGCCAAATCCGGTTGCAAGGATGGTAAACTTCACCTTATCTTCCAGATTGTCGTCGATGTACAATCCCCATTTCGTTTCTACATCTTTGCCGAAGCGGCTCATGAATTCGTGTACCTCATTCATTTCTTCCATCATCAGGTCGCTGTTACTGCTATATGAGATGTTGAAAAGAACTTTCTTAGAGTTGAAGATATCGTTGTTGTTCAGTAATGGTGAGTGCAGTGCATCAGTAATGGCTTGGGTAACTCTTCCTTCTCCATATCCGTATCCTGTACTCATAATAGCCACACCTCCATCTTTCAATACTGTTTTCACATCATTGAAGTCGAGGTTGATTTTACCACGTATTGTAATGATTTCTGCAATACTTTTGGCTGCAACAGAAAGGGTATCATCTGCTTTTCCGAAGGCATTCATTACGCTCAGGTCGGAATACACATCGCGCAGGCGTTCGTTATTGATAACGAGCAACGCATCGACGTGCTTACTCATTTCTTCTACACCGTCGAGTGCCTGGTCTATCTTTTTATTTCCTTCAAAAAGGAATGGAATGGTAACAATGCCGACAGTGAGGATTCCCATATCCTTGGCAGTCTTAGCAATAATCGGAGCAGCACCCGTTCCGGTTCCTCCTCCCATACCTGCTGTAATAAAAGCCATCTTACAGCCATCATTCAGCATGTTTTTCACGTCTTCCAAACTTTCGTTGGCTGCATCGCGTGCTCGCTCCGGTCGGTTTCCCGCTCCAAGGCCTTCACGTCCCAATTGAAGTTTTATAGGTACAGGCGACTCGTCGAGTGCCTGATTATCTGTATTGCAAACCACGAATGTGACATCGTGGATTCCTTCTCTATACATGTGGTTGACTGCGTTACCGCCACCACCGCCTACACCGATTACTTTAATGATACTCGGTGATCCACTTTGGAAATCGAATGGCATAATTGTTTCGTCAGACATAATTCTTCCTTTTCTTTATGCGGTGAATATTTAATCTTTCATCATCTCGTCTGCTCCGTTTTTTAAAGCGTTTAGCAGTCGCTTAAACGGATTATCCTCTTTAAGTTTTTCTATTTCAGCTATCATGGATGTTATTTCTTCATCCTTTTCCTGCACGTTCAGGCTGCGGGCCTGTTCCAACTTGGCAAGTGCGTCTTTGTATTTCTTGCGATTCATCTGACGGTGTGCTTCAGTAATCAGCGTTTCGCAATCGTGCAGACGTTTCTGAGCCCGTTCTAACTCCTGACGTATCTTAGCTTCTTCCAATTGGCGGATACGTTCTGCCTCGGCTTCTTTGGCTGCTTTTTCTTCAGCTGCTTTACGTTCTGCTTCAGCTTTCAGGCGAGCTTCTTCTTCTTTCTTTTGCAAGTCGTCGATAAAGTCTAACTGATGTCCCTTGCGTGGATCTATCTTACAGCAGTTGTCTTTTCCTGCAGCCAGAAGGCCAATCAACGTATTACAGCTTCCATCTTGCGGAATATTAATGTCCCCTCTCAGTTCGATAGCTCCATTTTGCGCAATTCGTATCTTCTCAATCTTTGTGATATTGAAGAAAGCTTTGTCCAGATTAGGCAACTTGGAGGCTCCTCCTGTCAGTATGACACCGGCCAGCAATTTATCGCTATATTCTGATAGGATAATCTGATTCCATACATTTTCCAGTATTTCCTTGACACGTGCTTCGACGATGTCTTCGAGTTTATGAGCACGGATGCTGCATTTTCCGTCGATGCTGTATTCTTTGCCCAACTCATCTTCATTTTCACTAGGTTCTGTGTAGGCACAAGCATAATGAAGCTTAAGTTGCTCTGCATCTTCTTCTTCTATTTGCAGGCTACAGATATCTTTTGTTATATTGCTGCTTCCCAAAGGTATGACAGCCAGATGGCGAAGCAAGTTGTTTTTATAAACCGATACAGTAGTTGTATCTGCACCAAAATCTACGAGGGCACAGCCAGAACGTTTCTCACTTCCGGTGAGTACAGCGTTGGCCGTTGCCAATGGAGAAAGTAAATATTCGGCAACTTCATATCCGGTTTGGCGGAAACATTGACGTATGTTGCTCTTTAGTGAGTTACGTGCAATAATATTCAGAAAGTTTCCTTCGATGCGGTCTGTCTGAATACCCACCGGTTCTGTAGTAAGCTGGTTGTTTCCCAGTTTATATTCTTGAGGTTCGACAGCTAATATTTCCTGATCCATCAATGTTATTTCACGGTTGCTTTCCATAATAGCATCGATGAGGGCCTGAGATATTTTAGTTTCTTCTGTCAGTTGCTTTGTTTCTGTATGTCGAATGCTTCTTACCGACTGTCCTCCGATACCCACATACACTTTTTTTATAGATGCATGTAAAGTCTCTTCCAATTGACAGATTACTGCACTGAGGCATTGCGTCGTTTTGTCCAGATTGTATATTGCTCCTTTCTTGATACAATCGGATGAGCGTTCGCTGGCATATGCAAGAACCTGGATGCTTCCGTCAGCATTCTTCTTTCCCGCAATACCTGTTATTTTTGCCGATCCCAGCTCTATTGCTGCTATAAAGTCTGTTGCTGCCATATCTTATTTCTCCTTTTTGGTACAAATAATCTGATTGTTAAATTCAATGCTGATCCGTTCGTATTTGTTCCATCCTACCCGGTTCAGCGCACTTTGGTAGAATGTTCGCAATTTACTGAATTTTTCTTTATAATTTCCAGGTTTCCCTAAAAAGAGTATATGTTCACCTACTCGGGGAACCAATTCCAGTTCTTGTTTGGGAGTTACATTGATTTGCTCAATTTGTGATTCCCAGAATTTGTCCGATTGTAGGAATTTTCCCAACGGGTATAATTCTGTTTGGGCAAACTTGCGGTCTATGAATCCGGTTGCAACAACTACATGAACCGATTTCCCGGCTGCGGTCATTATTTTTCCGGCATTATCTAAATAGTAATTGTCTCCGTTGCTGCTCATGACTCGCATGACAGGAACTCTTTGATAAATGTCAATAGCCACCTTGCCTCCTGATGTAAGATAGCACTCTGCATTTTCGATAAAGGGATGGCTGGAAAGAAGTTCCTCCAGCTGGCGCACATTTATGCTTGAGAGTTGCTTGCCCTCAGGGTATATCTTTCCTTTTTTCAGAATCTCTTTGACTTCTTTATCCGTAACAAAGCCGTAATCAATACTATCTTTGACAGTCAATTCCATACCCTTGCAAACCTGATCGGCAGGCTTGCTATTAAATGTGGTAACGGCTAATATTAAATAAGCTGTTGCCAGTAATAATGTGCAGAGTATGAAAATTCGTTTTATCATTTGTCTTTTAATAATTCGTATATCTGTGGTACATAGTTTTCTATATCTCCGGCTCCTAATGTTATAAGAACATCAGTCTTTTTGTGTTTTATGACTTCCAGTAAATTTTCTTTAGAACACATACTTTTTTCGATATCAGGGCGTAGGTTATCATAAATTAATTTACTGGTTACACCTTCTATCGGTAATTCGCGTGCCGGATAAATATCAAGCAGGATAACTTCGTCGAGAAGTGACAAACTGTCTGCAAAATCTTTATAGAAATCGCGAGTACGTGTATATAGATGAGGCTGGAAAACAGCTGTTATCTTTTTATCAGGATAAAGTATTCGTACAGAAGATATGCTTTGCTTGATTTCTGCCGGATGATGGGCATAGTCACTGATAAACACGATTCGGTCATTTTTCAGCTTGAAGTCAAATCGGCGGTCTACTCCCCGGAAACCAGGCATCGCCTGTTTGATCTCCTCGTTTGTAGCTCCTCCTATTTGTGCCAAGGCCATTGCAGCTATTCCATTTTCGATATTGACGTAGACAGGAACTCCTAATTGTATTCCTTCTATATTACCCAATGGAGAAATGAAGTCGAAATAAATTTCTCCGTTTTCGATCCGGATGTTTTCTGCATGGAAATCCCCCTCTTCTGTGGAATAGGTATATACCGTCACTCCTGGTTGTACAGCTGGGTTGAGATCGATCCCTTTTTTTATGATAAGGTAACCTTCCGGCTGAATTAGAGAGGTATATTTCTGAAAACTTTCTACATATGCTTCGTGAGTACCGTATATATCCAAATGATCTGAGTCTGTTGCAGTGATAACAGTCGCATATGGAGTCAGCCAATGGAATGAACGGTCGAATTCATCGGCTTCGATAACAACAAAGTCGCTTTTATCGGACAGCAACAGATTTGTGTGATAATTCTTTGATATTCCTCCCAGAAAGGCATTACATCCTACATGAGAATGATCCAGCAGATAGGCGGTCATTGTGGAAGTTGTTGTCTTTCCATGGGTACCCGCTACACAGAGTCCTTTTTCTGTACGTGTAAGCATACCCAATACTTGAGCACGTTTTTGTATTTCAAATCCATGCTCACGAAAATAGTTAAGCTCTTTGTGGTCAGCAGGAATTGCAGGAGTATATACAATCAAAGTCGTTTCCGGATTCAGAAAATCATCTGGAATGAGTGAAACGTTTTCTTCATAATGAATAGCTGCTCCTTCTTTAATTAATGTTTCGGTCAGTTCACTTGGTGTACGGTCGTAGCCGCCTACCTTTTTACCTTTTGATAAAAAGTAGCGAACCAGAGCACTCATACCTATACCTCCTGCTCCGATGAAATAAACAGCTTTCAGTGTATTAACGTTCATGTTCTTTTTTATATTTTACAGCTAGCTTATAGACTTCGTTTGCAATGACATTTGCAGAATCCTTAAACGCCAGCTTGGCTATGTTCATACTTAAATTTTTTAATGTGTCCGGCTGCGATACAGTTGCTATTGCCAGGTCGAGGAGCTTTTGTGTAGCTTCTGAGTCTTTAACATATAGAGCTGCCCCTTTGTTGACTAAAGCAAGTGCATTTTTAGTCTGGTGGTCTTCGGCTACATTCGGCGAGGGAACGAGTATGACTGGTTTTTGCAGTAGGCAAAACTCAGAAATCGATCCTGCTCCGGCACGGCTGATAACCAAATCGGCTGCGGTGTATGCTGCTGCCATGTCTGATATGAAATCAGTAGTGTGCAACATCGGAATTTCTCCAGCTTTCGCTACTGTAGCTTTAGCTTCGTTGATGTAAAACTTACCGGTTTGCCAGATAAACTGAACTCCGGAGTTTTTAATCTTTTCCAACCCTTGCATAACACAATTGTTTATTGTGCGTGCACCCAGACTACCTCCGACAATTAATATTGTTTTCTTCTGCGGATCTAATCCAAACGATTGAATTGCTTTTTCACGATCGATGGAACTGTTTAATAACCCTTGCCGTACCGGATTACCGGTAAGGATGATTTTTTCTTTATCAAAAAAACGTTCCATACCTTCATAAGCAACACAAATCTTGCATGCTTTCTTTGCAAGCAGTTTGTTGGTTACTCCTGCATAAGAATTTTGTTCTTGAATCAGCGTCGGGATACCCATCATGCCTGCCATTTTAAGGGTGGGACCACTGGCATATCCGCCAACTCCCACTGCGGCATCTGGTTTGAACTCTTTGATAATTTGACGTGCTTTCAACTGACTGCGAAACAGTTTTATGAGAACACTAAAGTTCTTCAATAAGTTTTTTCTGTCGAATCCGGCAACAGGTAAGCCTATTATTTTATATCCTGCGGCTGGCACACGTTGCATTTCCATACGCCCTTCTGCACCAACAAACAGAATTTCCGTATCGGGATGCTGTTCCTTGATTGCATTGGCTATGGATACTGCTGGAAAGATGTGACCTCCCGTACCTCCTCCGCTGATTATAATCCTCAAATTATCTTTCATAATTTTATATTTTCCTGCAAAGTTAGGAATAAACTTGTAAAAATAATTATTCTGTTTCTATTTTATTTAGCTGCAAAATTACAGGGATAAGAAGCTCTATTCTTTTTTAGATTTCTCCATTTTGCTCTTTATTCTGCGATTCATTTAATGTTTGTTCTTTTGCAAGATTAGCTGCATTTTGCAGCAATGTAACTGCAGCTTCTTGTATTTGTTTTTGCTTTTCTGCTTCTTCCTGCTCTTGTTGTTTCTTCAATTCATTTACGTGACGGCTGATGCTTAATATGATGCCGATGTATGCACAGTTGACCAGCGTGGAAGTACCTCCTTTACTGATTAAAGGGAGAGGTTGTCCGGTTACCGGCATGATGCCGACAGCCACCAGCATGTTAAACATTGCCTGTGTTACAAGAAGTAAACCGATGCCCATGACTAAAAAGGAGTAGTACGACTTGTCGCAGTTTCTCGCAATTTTTCCTATCCTCATTAAAAGCCATATGTACAGAAAGGCAACGATGCCTCCGCCTATCAGTCCCAATTCTTCTATGATGATGGCATAAATGAAATCTGAAAAAGCTTGTGAAAGGAAATCGCGCTGTACACTATTGCCTGGGCCTTTTCCTAGAATGTTACTTGTTGCTATGGCTATATTGGCATGGGCAATCTGTCCGTCCCCGTCGATATCGAATTTCTCAGGAGGAACCGTCGATGTGTCAAAATGGTTATCCAAACGGCTTTGCCAGGTTACCATACGATGTAAACCTATTTTATCCCATGTTTCAGAAGGAACATATTTAATTGTGCATAAAGCAAAGATTAGAGCTCCACCGCATATGCCTACAAGCATAGCCATTTGCCGGAGAGGAACTCGTCCGACATACATCATGAGAAATACGCTTCCACATAACAATACGGCTGTGGAAAGATTCTCGGTAATGATAAGTATGCAGGTTATACCCGTAACCCATAGTATGTATTTAAAAGCTTTTGGATTTGCTTGTTTTTCCTCTTGCATTTTCGACAAGATGAATGCAACAGTTATGATTGTTGCCATTTTTGCTACTTCAGAAGGCTGGAATTGAATAAATCCCAAATCTATCCAGCGTTTTGCTCCATTAGTCAAAGCTCCTATTATAAACACGGCAATCAGTAATAGCCATGATATCGGCAATAGTATAATGAATGTTTTAAACCAGCGGCAAGGAATATTGTGGACGATAAGTACTACAATAGCTCCTACCGCCATTAATATCATGTGCATGGTAATAGGTCTCCAGTGATCACCGCTTTTGTAAGTCAGTGTACTAGAGGCGCTGAATACTTCAATGATAGAAACAAGGCAAAGTAATAGGAAAATAATCCATATTACTTTGTCGCCTTTGAATAAGTTTTTTAGCAAATCCATTTTGTCAGGATAATTTTATTATAAATTTCTCACACATTCTTTAAACTGGTCGCCACGGTCTTCATAACTTTTGAATAAGTCGAAGCTAGCGCAGCATGGACTCAGAAGTACGGTTTCTCCTTTTTTCGCCATACGGTATGCGGCATCTACTGCATCTTTCATGCTTTGTACATCGGCGATAGGCAATCCAAATCCATCAAAGAAGTCATGTAGTTTCTCGTTGTGGAGTCCAAGGAATATTAATCCGGAGCATTTTTCTTTCACCAGATCGGCTATTTCGTTATAGTCATTTCCTTTGTCTTTGCCTCCTAAGATAAGCACTGTCTTAGTTTTCATACTGTTGAGTGCATACCAGCACGAGTTGACATTAGTCGCTTTCGAGTCGTTGATATAATCTACTCCACGTACGCGTGTTACTTTTTCCAGACGGTGTTCAACCCCTTTAAAATCACTCAGTGCTTCGCGGATACATTCTTTTCGGATGCCAGCAATATTGGCTGAAATACCGGCAGCCATTGAGTTGAACAAGTTGTGAGTACCTGTCAGGGCAAGTTCCTCTTGTTCCATGTTAAATTCAATTGGCTTGGTAAAGTAGACTTTATTTTGTTCTACGAAAGCAGCCAGTCCTTCTTCTTTCTTTTCGGCAAACGGATAGTAGTGTCCGTGTATTCCATATTTATGCAATTCTTTTTGGATGACTGGGTCGTCGTTCCAGAAAATGAATGCATCATTGTCTGTCTGGTTCTGGATAATACGGAACTTGGCATCCACATAGTTCTGCATTTTATAATCGTAACGGTCCAGATGGTCGGGGGTGATATTCATCAGGACAGCAATATTAGCATGGAACTTATACATATTGTCCAGTTGGAAACTGCTTAGTTCGATAACATAATAGTCATAATTACATTCTGCAACTTGATAAGCCAGACTTTGTCCGATATTTCCTGCCAGTCCAACGTTTAATCCTGCTTTCTTAAAAATGTGATAAATAAGAGAAGTAGTAGTAGTTTTTCCGTTGCTTCCTGTGATACAAATCATCTTAGCATTGGTGTATCGTCCGGCAAATTCGATTTCTGAAATAATCGGAGTGCCTTGTTCCTTCAGTTTCAAGATCATCGGTGCGTCGTTAGGTATTCCCGGACTCTTGATGACTTCGTCTGCATTCAGGATCAGCTCTTCTGTATGACGCCCTTCCTCCCACTGAATGCCTCGTTCGTTTAACATATTCTTATATTTGTCTTTTATTAAAGACATGTCAGAAACAAATGTATCGAAACCTTGTTTCTGTGCCAGCACGGCTGCTCCCGCACCGCTTTCGCCAGCTCCTAAAATGACAATTCTTTTTGCCATGATCTCTTATCTTATCTTTAAAGTTATAATTGTTATTGCTGCTAATACAATAGTGACAATCCAGAACCGAACAGTAATTTTCGATTCGTGAAAGACACTACTTGGAGATGTTATCAGATACGTACAGTTCGGATCAAGTTGTGATAGTGTAGTACGGAAGTGATCGTGTATAGGAGTACGCTTGAAGATCCGGCGTTTAAGTCCTTTCTTCTTGCCACTCTTGAAATATCTTACTTGAAGAATAACCGATAAGTTTTCTACAAGGAAGATACCGCATAATATAGGAATCAGCAGTTCCTTATGAATGATAATAGCAAATACTGCTATGATACCTCCAATAGTCAAGCTGCCTGTATCTCCCATGAATACTTGTGCCGGGAAAGCATTGTACCAGAGAAAACCTATCAGAGCTCCGATGAAAGCACATATGAAGATAACCAGCTCTTCGCTTCCCGGAATGTACATGATGTTCAGGTAGCTGGCATACTCTATGTGACTGGACACGTAAGCCAGTATTCCCAGCGTAACTCCGATGATAGCCGAGTTTCCTGCGGCCATGCCATCCATACCGTCGTTCAAGTTTGCTCCGTTGGATACAGCGGTTACTACAAAAATAGTAACTAGTACAAAAACAATCCATCCAGCAGACTGTGCACTTTCTCCCATAAAACCTACAAAGTCTGCATAATCCAGGTTGTTGTTCTTAAAGAAAGGAATTGTAGTTTTTGTCGATTTTTCGTCTTGACTTTTGTGTACCACATCAACTACATGTCCGTCTTTCTGGATTTCGACGTTTTCGCGGATTACTACATTAGGACTGAGGTAAAGCGTCAGACCGACAATCAGACCAAGTCCTACCTGTCCGATGATCTTAAACTTTCCGTGAAGTCCTTCTTTGTCTTTGCGGAAGACCTTGATATAGTCGTCGGCAAATCCTAGACTGCCTAGCCATATTGTAGTTATCAGCATCAATATCATGTATATATTGTGCAGCTTACCCAGCAAGAGGCAAGGAATAAGAATGGCGACGATAATGATAATTCCTCCCATCGTAGGAACTCCGATTTTATTTACATTAAACGGGTCAATCGAAGCATCACGCTGCGTTTCCGTAATTTGTTTCCGCTTGAGTAACTTGATAAAATATTCTCCGAATATCGCTGATATCAGCAAAGACAGAATGATAGCCATAAGCGAACGGAACGATACGTATCCGAACATACGTGCTCCGGGAAAATCAAGCTGCTCCAGATAATTAAATAAGTAATATAACATGTTGTACTTGTATTATTCGTTGTCAAAAATCTCTGCTAACACTTCTTTGTCATCAAAATGATGCTTTACTCCTTTGATTTCCTGATAATTTTCGTGTCCTTTTCCTGCTACGAGAATTACGTCACCAGCTTGTGCCAGCATGCAGGCTGTGCGTATAGCTTCTTTACGGTCGGCTATGGAAAGAACTTTGTTCATATCTTCTTTTGTCAGTCCGGCTAGCATATCGTTGATGATATCCTGAGGCTCTTCGAAGCGAGGGTTGTCAGATGTGATGATTACACGATCGCTTTGTTTAGCTGCCTCTTGTGCCATGATGGGGCGTTTACCCTTATCCCGGTTACCTCCTGCACCTACCACTGTTATCACTCGTCCTCTTCCTTTCAGAACTTCGTGTATGGCGTTCAGTACATTTACCAATGCGTCTGGAGTATGTGCATAATCGACTATTGCTGTATAGCCTTTTTTCGAGCGCAAAGCGTCGAAACGTCCCGCTACCGGACGCAGTGTGCTCAGTATCAGCAGGACATCTTCAGGCTGTTTGCCTAATAAACATGCCGCTCCATATACAGCAAGCAAGTTCGATGCATTGAAACGACCGATGAACTGTACGTTGACTTCACGATTGTTTATATCCATCAGCATACCTTCGAAGCCATCTTCCAGAACCTTTCCCTTGAATTCGCAAAGCGCACGCAAAGAGTAAGTCGCAATTTTCGCTTTTGTATTCTGTACCATTACACTGCCATTCTTGTCGTCAGCATTGGTTAGAGCAAATGCAGTCTTGGGAAGATTGTCGAAAAATGCCTTTTTAGCTTTCAGGTAATTTTCGAATGTCTTGTGATAGTCCAGATGATCGCGTGTGATGTTGGTAAAAATACCTCCAGCAAACTTCAGTCCTCCGATACGCTTCTGTGCGACAGAGTGTGAGCTTACTTCCATGAATGCATATTTACATCCTTCATCAGCCATACGTCCCAGCAGACGGTTTAATGTGATAGGGTCGGGAGTCGTATGGTCGGTCGGGATTGCTTCACCGTCGATATAATTGCAAACGGTAGACAATAATCCTACCTTATATCCGAATTTGCGGAACATATTATATAATAAGGTGGCGATTGTAGTTTTTCCGTTTGTTCCGGTTACTCCTACCAGATCGAGTTTGGAAGTTGGATCTCCATAAAAAGTGGTAGCCAGTTTGCCTACTGCATCTTCGGTATCAGCTACTCTTATGTACGTTACATGTTCATTCAGTGTGTCAGGAAGTGTTTCGCAGACAATTGCAGAGGCTCCTTTTTCAATAGCCTTTTCAATATAAGCGTGTCCGTCTGTCTGAGTTCCTTTAACGGCAACAAACAAATGTCCGGCTTCAACCAAACGTGAGTCCATTTGGATACCTGCTATTTCTTTGTCAACATTACCTTTTATTTCGCAGACGTTGACGGATTCAATGATATTTTCCAGTTTCATGTTTTTATGTTATTTCTGTTACCTTAATGTTAATGTAATTGTTTGTCCTCTATGAATAGTAGATCCGGCAGCTATACTTTGAGCTCTTACTTTGCCTATACCTGTGATACGTACTTTCAGTCCGTAACTTTCCAGCAGATAAACAGCATCTTTTGCGCCCATATTCAGTACATTGGGAACTAGCTTTTTATTCATTTTGGTAGTCTTTAAATCTGCATAGCTGTCTGTGCACGAAGCTTTTCCCCAAAGTGGCTGGGCAGAATAGGGGATGGAACTGCTGTTTCCTGGTACGTTCAGTGCACGCAGTACATATGCCGATTCATTTATATCTCCATTTTTTACGCCCGGAATAAGGACTGCCGTTGAATCTTTGGCATGAGCCAGATCGCGGAACAGGTGTTTGGCATAAATACGTTCGGCAATACGGCTGAACACACTTCCTGCCTGCAATCCTCCGGAAGCTGGTCCGTGAGGAATTTGTATTGAAACAATGCAGCTATATTTGGGAGCTTCTGAGGGGAAATAGCCACAGAAACTAACCAGATAACTTACACCTCCGGATTTATAACCTGCCTTACCTTGAGAGATTTGGGCTGTTCCTGTCTTTCCAGATACGCTGAATTGCTTGCTTCCTGCCGGCTTGGCAAGCCCTTCCGAAACCACTTTCCGCAAAATGGTGCGAATCATGGTAAGTGTCGTATCCGAACAAATTTTAGGATTAACAATCTCTGTCGGAATTTCTTCTAGTATATCTCCGTCTTTGGCTATCGCTTTTACGAATTTAGGTTTCACCATTACACCATCATTGGCTATAGCATTATAGAAATTCAGAATGTAGATGGGAGGAATCATTGTTTCATAACCGATACTCATCCACGGAAGAGTCGTTTTTGCAAAATAACGCTCTTTCGGTCCGAGTATGCGGGGACTAGCTTCTCCCACGAATCCCAGATTTAGCGGTGTATCGATGCTCATACGTTTCAGACCGTCGACAAACTTTTGAGGATTATTTTTATAGAACTTGTCTATGATGGTAGATACTCCTCCATTCGATGAAACCTCCAAAATTTTTGTTACATCTATTTTACCGTATCCGCCTTTATACCAGTTCCAGTCCTTCATCCAGCTGCCATACATGTTAACTTGGCCGTTTCCGGTATCTACTTCATAATCTGGAGTGATATATTTATCCTCCATCGCCACCATGATAGATGCCGTTTTGAAAGTAGATCCTGGTTCCATCAAGTTGCTGACTGCTGCATTTCGCATTTCATAATAATTTCCATCGTTTCCTCTGGTCATGTTTACGTTGGCCTTTACCTCACCGGTTTTTACCTCCATCAGAACTGCTACACCTGATATGGCTTCAAGGTTCTTCAATTGGTCTACCAATGCTTTCTCTGCGATATCTTGCATATCGACATCGATGGTTGTGATAATATCACATCCGTCAACGGCGGGTTTATCGATAATGTTCAGGTATTTGTTCATGACTTTCTGTCGATGAGTAATACCGTTTTGTCCTTTCAGAATAGAGTCGTATGTCAGTTCCAGTCCGTTCTTAGCTCCTTGTGCTATGTCGGGATACATATCCCCCAATGTACGCATGGCGAGTGAACCGAACGGTTTTTTACGTTGGTTGAACTTTTCAACATGCAGTCCACCTTTGTTCGGGCTTAACTCGAATACAGGCAGTCTTTTCACTTCTTTATATTCGATATAGGAAATACGTTTCGGATAAACCAGGAAGTGACGGCTTTTCGAACGGCGTCCTTTCAGCAAATGTTTGCGAAATTCCTGTGCGCTCTTGTCCGGAAAAATTTCGTGCAGTCCTTGGCTGATTTCTGCCAGATGGTTCATCAGCATAGTGTCTTTTTCCGTTCCGCCAGCGCGAAAGTCCATGTAGATGCGGTATTCAGGCAGACTGCTTGCCATCAGTTTGCCATCAGAAGAAATAATATTTCCTCGTGTTGGAGGAACTATTACGTTTTCTTTTACAAAACGGTCGGCTACATCCTTCCAGTATTGCCGTTCGGCAAACATGATGAATCCCGCCTTGACTATAATCAATATAGCCAACACAAGCATAATCACTACAATAAACGTGTAGCGCAGCATGATATTTTTCAGTCCGGGTATCATTGTATCAATCCTCTTTTTTAATCAGATATGGAGGTGTTGCCGCTGTTTGCAGCGGAGTTCCCTCGGTTGCAATATATTCTTCGATGCGTGACTGACGGCTTCGTTCTGTAAGTTCAGAAGAAATAGTCAGCGCATCATACTTGATGTCTGTCAGTTCCTTTTTCAGCCGGTCGATTTCAATCAGCTCCTGCTGGCTTGAATAGCGGTTGTCGATATACAGGATGGTAAGGAGAACAATCAGAATGAGCAAATTCGCCTGTCGCTTCAGAAAACTGTGGGCCAGAATATCTCCTCCCAGAATACTCTTCAGTGTGATGTGTGAATCGCTTTCTTGTTGTGATGTTGTATTTTGCTGTTCCATGATTTTTACTATTTCTTTTCTGCTATTCGTAATTTTGCACTTCGTGAGCGAGGGTTACGTGCTATTTCTTCATCGCTAGGGACAATAACTTTATTGTTTACTGCCCGGAAAGGTGTTTGCACATTACCGAAAAAATCTTGTTCCACCTTACCCTCTACATTGCCTGTCTTGATCAGGTTCTTTACGATGCGGTCTTCCAGCGAATGGTAGGTAATGATAACAAGTCGGCCTCCCGGTTTTAAAGCTTCAGTTGCGGCATAAAGCATTTCTTTCAAAGCCTCCATTTCTTGGTTCACCTCTATGCGCAGGGCTTGAAATACTTTTGCCAGTTCTTTCTTTTCCCGTTCCTTGCCAAACAACGGTTTTATAATTTCCAGAAAGTCGCCTATAGTTACGATTTGCTTTTGTGCACGTGCCTTTACTAGTACCGAAGCCAGCTTACGGCTGTTTTTCAGCTCTCCGTACAGGTAGAACACATTCGCCAGTCGTTCCTCCTCATAGTTGTTTACGATGTCTGCCGCAGTCATTCCGGCGCGTTTGTTCATTCGCATGTCCAGTTTGCCGTCGAAGCGGAACGAAAAGCCGCGTTCAGAATCATCAAAATGGTGTGATGATACTCCCAGATCGGCAAGAATGGCATCTGCTTCCTCTACACCATAATAGCGCAAGAAGTTGTGTAAGTATCGGAAATTGCTTCGCACAAACGTAAATCGGGAGTCATCGACAATATTTTTTTCGGCATCTTCATCCTGGTCGAAACTATACAGGTGGCTGTTTTTATCCATTCTGCGCAGAATCTCTTTCGAGTGTCCTCCGCCTCCGAAAGTCATGTCTGCATATATTCCGGCAGGGTGTAAATTCATGCCGTCGATACTTTCATTCAGCAGTACCGGTATATGATATGTTTGTTCTGATTCGTTCATTATCATGCTGTCACTTTAATAGGTTTTACACCTTATATATATTGAGGGGTAAAATTACATATTTCTCAACAATTAGCAGGTATAGTTTTGTGAAAATATTTGAGGAAGTTATCAACAGGTCTGAGAGGTGTTGTGAGAATGTCATCATGTTTTAGAAAAACATCAGCATCTTTTAGGAAAAACTTGCTGAATTTTTTATGAAAAATCGTACAAATAAATTTGAAATATGTACAATTTTTCACGAAGACGCTAAGGTGTTGTTCTTATGCTATTTACTGCTTCTGTCAGATCTATCTTTATAAGATAGTCTTAAAATATGCACATGAGAATGTGGCTTTGTGCAATTCTGTTACATATACTCTTTTTTTCTTCTTTCAATGTTACATTTTTCCAGTATAGATGAGCAACTTTTCAAAAGATAGATTACTTTTGCAGAGAAATGTGTAAATGAAGAATGGCTAGTGATTCGATTTTTTTAATAGATATTGATAAAATATTAAGGGATAAGGCAGGAAGAAAAGCCAAACGGATTCCTCGTTTTTTCGTATCTTATCTGAAGCATATCGTACATCAGGAAGAGATAAATACATTTCTGAAAAGTGTGACAGACAAGAGCGGAGTTGATTTTCTGGCTGCATGTATGGATTTTCTGGATGCGAAACTGGATGTACATGGCCTGGAAAATTTGCCTGAAGATGGATTGTGTACCTTTGTATCAAATCATCCGCTGGGAGGACAGGATGGAGTTGCATTAGGATATTTGCTGGGAACGCATTATAACGGACGTATCAAATATCTGGTGAATGATTTGCTTATGAATCTGCATGGGCTGGCTCCTCTCTGTATTCCGATAAATAAAACCGGTTCGCAGTCGCGCGACTTTCCGAAAATGGTAGAGGAAGGATTTCGTTCGGACAGCCATATAATCATGTTTCCTGCGGGAATATGTTCCCGGCGTCAGCATGGAGTGATAAAAGATCTGGCATGGAAGAAAACATTTATAACTAAAAGCATTGAAACACGTCGTTACGTGGTTCCTATACATTTTGAAGGCCGAAATTCCAATTTCTTTTATAATCTGGCCAATGCTTGTAAGTTTTTTGGAATAAAATTCAATATAGCCATGCTTTATCTGGCAGATGAAATGTTTAAGAACCGTCATAAAACATTCCGTGTAACAATAGGAAAGCCTATACCATGGCATACGTTTGATAAATCTAAATCTCCGGCCGAATGGGCAGAGTGTGTCAGAGAGTTGGTATATAAGCTGTAATTTAGGAAGATTTTAACTACATATATGGAAGATATTATTGCACCGATTGACAGAGAGTTATTAAAGTCGGAACTTACCGCCGAAAGACGTTTGAGATCGACAAATAAAAGCCATAACGAAATTTATATCGTGAACTGGAAAAATGCTCCCAATGTACTGAAGGAGATTGGCCGTTTGCGTGAAATAGCTTTTCGTGCTGCCGGAGGAGGAACTGGACAGCCGCTGGATTTGGATGAATATGACTTGATGGAAAATCCATATCAGCAGTTGGTAGTCTGGAATCCGGATGCGGAAGAAATTCTTGGAGGTTATCGTTATATATTGGGCGATGAGGTGGAATTTGACAAACATGGCAAGCCTGTCCTGGCAACAGCACATATGTTCAATTTCTCGGAAAAGTTCTTGAAGGAATATCTTCCTACTACCGTGGAGCTAGGACGTTCGTTTGTAACTTTGGAGTATCAGTCCACTCGTGCCGGCTCAAAGGGTTTGTTTGCGCTTGATAATCTTTGGGATGGTTTGGGTGCGTTGACCGTCATAAAATCGAATGTAAAATATTTCTTCGGTAAAATGACTATGTATCCAAGTTATAATCGTTTCGGCCGCGATATGATTCTCTTCTTCCTGAAGAAGCATTTTTCGGATAAGGATGGCTTGATAACCCCAATGGTACCGTTGGAGATAGAAACCGACCCAGCTATTCTGGAAAAGCTGTTCTGTTATGATACATTTAAGGAGGATTATAAAGTCTTGAATACAGAAGTCCGTAAGTTAGGTTATAATATACCTCCTTTGGTTAATGCGTATATGAGTCTGTCACCTACGATGCGTATGTTTGGTACAGCTATTAACGATGGTTTTGGAGATGTAGAAGAAACCGGTATTCTGATAGCTGTAGATGAAATTCTGGAAGAAAAACGTATACGTCATATTGAATCGTATATTAAGGAGCACCCTGAGGCTCTTCAGCTTACTTCTGGAGCTAATCCGATATTGTCAAAAAACTGATAATTCTGAATGCTAAATAAATAAAGCCAGTGATATCTGCTTGTCCCTTCTGGTCGGGAGCAGTTGTCACTGGCTTTGTTTTTCTGCTTCTGATCTGTGTGAAATTAAACAGCCGGTAAACTGTTTCCGTTGATTTTTCTGTAAAGATCGAGGGCATAAACATCGGTCATTCCAGAAATGTAATCAAGTACTGCCTGAATTTTTCCATATAATGTAGGAGCATGTACTTCATATTGCTTGGATACACGGTTGATGAGTAGCTTCGAATAAGCTTTGTCTGGGTAGCGTACTGCTTCTATCATCAAGTCTATCAGGGTTGTGATAACCTGATAACCTGCCAGCTCAATGTCCAGTACATCTTTTGAGCAATAGATTTTGGCAAAAGCTGTTTTTGAACAATTCTCATATGCTTGTCTTATGGGTTTGTCCATATGCTTGATGAGGGGTCCCTCGAATGTACCATTCAGTATATCTTCTTCATTGTCTACAAAGACCTGTGTGCATGCCTTTATCAGTACTCCGATGGCAGATGTACGCAAGTAGGCTATTTGTTCGTTTGTGTCGGCCACCAGTTTGCATATCTCATTGATTCGTTTCAATCTGGATTCTGTGAAAAACTGCAGGTATAGTTCTTTTGTTTCCTGAGTAGTCAGAATCTTTAGCTTATGCGCATCTTCAATATCCATCATCTGATAACAAATATCGTCTGCTGCTTCTACCAGATAAACAAGCGGATGGCGTGCATAGCGTATGGGCTCACCATCTTTACTTAATTTGATGATACCTAACTCTTCGGCAATGCGCTTGTAGTCTTCTTCTTCGCTCAGGAAGAAGCCAAATTTTTGCTTTTTGCCGGCAAGTCGTGATGAAAACGGATATTTTACAATAGAAGCAAGAGTAGAATATGTCATGACAAAACCTCCCGGACGCCTTCCTTCGAATTGATGAGTTAGCAGACGGAATGCATTTGCATTGCCTTCGAAATGGGTGAGATCCTCCCACTCAGCCTCCGAAAGCAGGGGTTTGAGGGCAAGTCCTTTCCCTTCTGAAAAATATGTGCCGATAGCTTTTTCACCCGAATGACCGAAAGGTGGGTTTCCTAAGTCGTGTGCAAGGCAGGCTGCCGAAACGATTGCTCCTATTTCTGATAAGTGAGAATCGGATAATTCCGGATGCTTTTGTAATAAGCTGGCTGCTATATCGTTTCCAAGCGATCTCCCTACACAAGAAACCTCCAGGCTGTGTGTCAGACGATTGTGTACAAAGATACTCCCTGGAAGGGGAAATACCTGAGTCTTGTTTTGCAGTCGTCGGAAAGGAGCAGAGAAGATAAGGCGATCGTAATCTCGCTGAAATTCGGTTCTATCTTCTTTTCTTATTTCGTGCAGTGCCTCCAGTCCAAAGCGTTTGTTTGATATGAGTTGTTTCCAGTTCATAACCGATTGTGATAGTTTTTGCAAACTTAAAGAAAAAATAAATACAAACAGATGCGTAAGTTTTTTTGTTTTTAGCTTTGAAATGGTTTTGTGTAAATCTCTTGCTTTTTTACAGGCTTTATAGTTATTTGTTTCCTGCTATTCTGAAATATAATAAAAAATGATAAACATAAACTGTAAGTCCTCTGAAATGTTTAACTTCGCAAAATTAAATGATAAAACAATGAAAGTACAGATTATAAATAAATCAAAGCATTCGTTACCTCAGTATGCAACAAGTAGTTCGGCCGGAATGGATTTGCGCGCCAATTTGGATAATCCTATTGTATTGAAACCTTTGCAACGTTGTCTTGTCCCTACTGGACTGTATATCTCTCTTCCTGAAGGTTTTGAAGCACAAATACGTCCGAGGAGCGGACTTGCCTTGAAAAAAGGTATTACTTTACTGAATACTCCGGGTACGATTGATGCTGATTATCGTGGAGAAATAGGTGTAATCGTGATCAATCTTTCTGCTGAAGACTTTATAATAGAAGACGGGGAGCGCATTGCACAGATGGTAATTGCCCGCTATGAACAGGCTGAATGGCAGGAAGTGGAAGTGCTGGAAGATACAGAACGTGGCGCTGGAGGATTTGGGCATACAGGAGTCAAATAGAATGATGTGCGATTCCTTTATTTTTAATAGTCATTGATATGCGAAAAATTATATATATCATATCACTCTGTATGGCGGTGGGATTAGCCGCTTGTGGTACTTCGGGCAAGCAGGCGAAAACAAAAAGCCAGCAGGCCGAATTTGTAAAAGATCCGCTTACTCCTGAACAGCGCAGAAAATTTGATTATTATTTTCTGGAAGCTGTACGCATGAAGCAAAAAGGAGAATACGATGCGGCTTATGAACTTTATCAGCACTGCCTTGATATTTATCCGACTTCGGGGGCTGCTCTGTATGAAATAGCCCAATTTTATATGTATTTGGGGCAAGAAGAAAAAGGTGAACAGGCTTTGAAGCAGGCTGTCAGTTCGGATGAGTCCAATTTTTGGTATAAGCAGACGCTAGCTTCTTATTACGAACGGAAGCGTAACGTACCTAGAGCGATAACAGTTTATGAAAATATGGCAGACCAGTTCCCTTCTCGCCTGGAACCGCTGATGTCTTTGATTGACTTGTATAATCAGACTAAAAGCTATCAGCAGGTCATTAACACACTGAATCGTTTGGAGGAACTGGATGGAAAGTCGGAGCAAATCAGTATGGAAAAATTCCGTATGTATCTGCTGTTGGGTGATCAGGAAAAAGCATTTACGGAAATAGAAAGCTTGTCGAAAGAATATCCTTATGATATGCGTTACCAGACTATCTTGGGGGATGTATATTTGAATAATGACAAGCCTCAGGAAGCTTTGGGTATTTATCAACGTATATTGAAAGAAGAACCAGGTTATGCTCCTGCTTTGGTATCGATGGCTTCATATTATCAGAAGACCGGACAGGATAGTTTGTATCGGATGCAGCTTGATACAATTCTGTTGAATGATAATGTGCTGTCGGATACTAAAATGGAAATTATGCGTCAGCTGATTCTTCAGTCGGAACAAGGAACGAAGGACAGTACGCAGATTGTTTCTTTGTTTCAGAATATACTGAAGCGGCCGCAGCAAAATGCCGATCTGGCAATGTTGTGTGCACAGTATTTGCTGACAAAAAAGATGGAGAAAGAGGCCGTTCCGGTATTGCACCAAATATTAAAACTTGATCCGGAAAATAAACCTGCACGTCTTCAGTTGCTGAGTTATGCTATACGTGATAATAATCTGGATGAAGTGATACAGATAGCAAAGCCAGCATTGGAGTATAATCCGGAGTCGCTTGAGTTCTATTATTATCTGGGTATCGCCCATCATCAGAAAGGAGAGGATGATGAGGCTCTGGATGTCTTTACACGAGGGGTAAAACAGATAAACGAAAAGAGCGATAAAGGTATTGCGTCCGACTTCTACGCCATATTGGGTGATTTGTATCATTCCAAGGAAATGCATGCGGAAGCTTATGCAGCCTATGATTCTTCTTTGGTGTACAATCCGGATAATATTGCGACACTGAACAATTATGCTTATTTCCTTTCTGTTGAACGTAAGAATTTGGATAAAGCAGAAGAAATGAGTTATCGCACGGTAAAGGCTGAACCGAATAATGAAACTTATCTTGATACTTATGCGTGGATTCTGTTCGAAAAAGGAAGATATACCGAAGCGCGTATTTATATTGAACAAGCTTTACGTAATAAAGGAGATAAGAGCCGCACGATAGTAGAGCATGCCGGTGATATTTATTATATGTCGGGAGAGAAAGGCAAGGCGTTGGAGTATTGGAAAAAAGCAGACGCAATGGATGAAACTCCTGAAGATGGGTCTACTCCTCCAACGGAAAAGGAAAAGAAACGTTTGAAGCAAAAAATAGCTCAAAAGAAATATATTGCAGAATGATAAAATTGGTTGTAAGATATTTATATGTACTGGTTGCCCTTGTGCTGGTAGCTTCGTGTTCGTCTACCCGAAAGCTGGAAAAGACTCCCATGATTGGAGGGCTGACCGGTGAGGCATATATGGAAAAAGTGATCGAACTTTCGCCTTCGTGGAAGACTGTTAGTGGAAAGGTTGCACTGACTTTGAATATGGAGGGGCAGAAAGATGCAAAGGTAAGTGCTACGCTTCGTCTGAAACGCGGAGAGTCTATACAATTGCTTGTAGCTCCGTTATTAGGTATTGAAGTTGCACGTCTGGAAATTACTCCTGGTGGATTGCTGGCTGTCGACCGGTTGAATAAACGGTATGTTAAGGTTTCGTTCGAAGAACTTAGTCGCCTGGCGAATACGGACTTGAGTTTTAATATTCTGCAATCGCTGTTCTTGAATGAGTTGTTTTTACCGGGAAAAGTGCAGCTGGATGTATCTGATGCGAAATCTTTCCGTATTTCGTTGGAAAATGGCTATGCCCTGCTGGAAGCGAAACCTTCCAAGGGACTATCTTATCGTTTCCGTACTTCTGCCGATCGTGGATTACTGGAGGAAAGTCGCATAGGAGTATCGAATACGCCTTATGCATTGAATTGGAAATATGATGATTTTACAACGTTGGACAATCGTTTGTTTCCTAGTCATATGTTGCTTGCTGTAGAAGGAACAGGAAAAACTCTTTCACTTGATATGAAATTTTCACGCCTGTCGGTCGGTGGAGACTGGGAAGGAAAGACTGAACTTTCATCCCGTTATCAACAAATTGAATTGCAGGAACTGCTAAAGACTTTGTTTAAGCAATGAAACGATTACTTGTGTTGTTGATGGTCTGCCTGCTCTGTGTACAAGGATTTACACAAAGCACGCGCAAGATCCGAGAATTGGAAAAACAGCATGCGGAGTTGCAGAAACAGATTTCTGCATCGGAAACCCTATTGCAGTCGACTAAGAAGGATGTAAAAAGTCAGTTGGATAATTTAGCTTTATTGTCGGGGCAGATTAATGAACGCAAGAAATATATTGAAACAATCGAGCAGGATGTAAAGATTATACAGACTGAAGTCAGTCGTTTACAGGTGGAACTGAAAGCTTTGCAGCGAGAGCTGGCTGATAAGAAGAAAAAGTACGAACAGTCGGTGAAGTATATGTATCAGAATAAGTCGATACAAGAGAAGCTGATGTTTATTTTTTCTGCTGATAATTTAAGCCAGATGTACCGTCGGTTGAGGTATGTTCGTGAATATGCTGATTATCAGCGTTTGCAAGGACTGCAAGTGGAAAGGAAGCAGAAACAGGTTTCAGAAAAACAACAAACGCTGTTGGCTAGCAGAAAGGCTAAGGAAGAGATGCTGAAACAGGGAGAAGCTGAAAGATTGAAGCTGGAAGAACAGGAAAAGGAACGTAAAACGTTGCTTACTTCTCTGCAAAAGAAACAGCGGAGCATTCAGTCTGAAATTTCGAAGAAGCGTCGTTCTGCAGATCGGTTGAATGCACAGATTGATCGCCTGATTGAAATAGAAATAGAAAACGCGCGTAAAAGAGCTGAAGAAGAAGCACGACGTAAGGCTGAGAAGAAAGCTGGAACGGTCAAGGAAAAGGCTGTGGCTACCGGAGAAAGTAAAGAAGGTGCTAAGTCTAAAACTACTCCGTCGAAAATGGGAGAGTATAAAGTGGATTCAGAAGATCGTCGCATGTCGGGTGTCTTTACGCAAAATAAAGGTCGGCTTCCGATTCCTATTACCGGACCTTATGTGATAGTAGGGCATTTTGGACAGTATCAGGTCAAAGGCCTGCGAAACGTACGTCTGGACAATAAAGGTATTGATATAAAAGGCAAAGATGGCGCACAGGCTCGTGCTATATTCGATGGAGAAGTTTCGGCTGTATTCCAATATAACGGATTGTCGAATGTACTCGTCCGTCATGGTAGCTATATCTCAGTATATTGTAACTTGTCGTCGGTACTGGTGAAAAAAGGCAGTGTATTGAAGGCACGCGATATTATTGGTCAGGTAAATACCGATAAAGACGGCAATACGGTTCTTCATTTCCAGCTTCGCAAAGAAACTGAAAAATTAAATCCGGAACTTTGGTTACATCGTTGATGTGTAGCCAATCGGAAGTTTATAAAAGTCTATTTGGATGTTACCCTGCGTGGCTTAGGTAGTTTCTTTTGTAAAGGGAGATTAGCTCTCGGACTAATGAAGATATATCATGACAGTTAAAGCATGTGGTATTGCTTGAACGAATAAAAACAAAAATTCTGGTGATTGTTCAAAATGAATGATCACCAGAATTTGTTTTGTTCAGGATTGTATTCAAATCCTACAGCTTTTAGCTTGTTTACGATTTCTTCTTTGCTGACCTGCATGTCTTGGCAAAGCGCATCCAGAGAAGGATAGAAATCCCGAAGTTTCATGTTGATGAAGCTAAATAGCATCATCGGGTCTTTAGGTAATTCCATAATGTTTGTTGTTTATTTTATTTGCGGGTGCAAAATTACATGATTTTGCCTTTCATTGTTCCGATAATTAGCAAGATATAACATACTTCGGTTACTTTTGTGTGGATGCGGGCTCTTAAAACGGAAATAATTGTAAAATAAATACTAAAGTTTTCAATGTTACTCCCTTCAACTCGGGAAAAAACATTACCTTTGCACTCTCAATAATGATCATTATATAGACTCAAAAAGTATTTGTGAAACATGATGGAGCTTGATTTACTCACAGCTATATCACCTATTGACGGTCGATACAGAAGCAAAGCCGGTGCTTTGGCTGCTTATTTTTCAGAGTTTGCACTGATAAAATATCGTGTGCAGGTTGAAATCGAATATTTTATAACTTTGTGTGAATTGCCGTTGCCGCAGCTGAAAAGTTTCGATTCAGCACGTTTCGAATCATTGCGTGATATTTATCGTAACTTCTCAGAAGCAGACGCTCAGCGCATTAAAGAGATTGAAAGTGTTACAAACCATGATGTAAAGGCTGTTGAGTATTTCATCAAGGAACAGTTTGATAAATTGGGAGGTCTGGAATCTTATAAGGAATTTATTCATTTCGGTCTGACTTCTCAGGATATTAATAATACTTCTGTGCCTTTGTCTATCAAAGATGCATTGAATGATGTTTATTATCCGCAGATTCAGAAGCTGATTGATCAGCTGACAGCGTATGCGGAAGAATGGAAAGATATTCCGATGTTGGCTAAAACACACGGTCAACCGGCATCTCCAACTCGTCTGGGTAAAGAAATTATGGTATTTGCTTACCGTTTGAACCGTCAGTTGGCTGTTCTGAAAGCATGTCCTATTACTGCTAAGTTTGGTGGTGCAACTGGTAATTATAATGCTCATCATGTAGCATATCCGGAGTTTGACTGGAAAGCGTTCGGAAATAAGTTCGTTGCAGAAAAGCTCGGTCTGGAGCGTGAAGAATATACTACTCAGATTTCTAATTACGATAATCTTGGTGCCATATTTGATGCTATGAAACGTATCAATACGATTATGATTGATATGAATCGTGATTTCTGGCAGTATATTTCTATGGAATACTTTAAACAGAAAATCAAAGCGGGAGAAGTTGGTTCAAGTGCGATGCCTCATAAAGTAAATCCTATCGATTTTGAAAATGCAGAGGGTAACTTGGGTATGGCAAATGCTGTATTGGAACATTTGTCGTCTAAACTCCCTGTATCACGTTTGCAGCGTGACTTGACAGACTCTACGGTTTTGCGTAACATCGGTGTTCCGTTCGGACATACAGTGATTGCTATCCAGAGCTCATTGAAAGGACTCGGTAAATTGCTGTTGAACGAGCATAAGATTTATGAGGACTTGGATAACTGTTGGAGTGTGGTGGCAGAAGCTATTCAGACTATTCTCCGCCGTGAGGCATATCCACATCCTTATGAAGCATTGAAAGCGCTGACTCGTACAAATCAGGCTATCAACGAAGCTTCTATTAAAGATTTTATTGAAACACTGAATGTCAGTGAAGATATTAAGAAAGAATTGCGTGCGATAACTCCGCACAATTATACAGGAATGTAATATAACAAAGTCTAGCCCGAGAAGGGTGCATTTATTAATTTATAAACAGAAAACAACAATTATGGCAGAAAGAGAAAACAGACAAGATGGTGAAAACACTCAGTCTGGCCGCGATGGTTACAAGTCTTACAATAGAGAAGGTTATAACAGATACAACCGCAACGAGGGAGGTAATAATTATGGACGTCGTCCGCGCTTTGCTTCGAATAATGAAGGAGGTGAGCGTTCTCAGCGTTCTTACAACTCTCGTTACAATAATAATGGTGACGGTGGAGAACAACGTCCGTATCGTCCGCGTTTTAACGGTGGTCAGCAGGGTGAAGGTGGTTATCGCCAGCAACGCTCATATGGCAATCGTTCGTCGTACGATAATAATAACGGTGAACGTTCTTCATACAATCCGAACTTTAATAATAATGCTCGTCCGCATCGTCCGTATAATTCTCGTTATAATAACAACAATAATGGAGAAGGTGGAGAGCAACGTTCATATCGCCCTCGTTTCAATAATGCACAGCAGGGTGAAGGTGGATATCGTCCGCAGCGTCCTCGTTTCAATAACGGTGGCGGACAGCAAGGAGGATACAATCGCCAGCAGGGTGGAGGATATCGTCCTCGTACAGCCGACTATAATCCGAATGCTAAGTATAGCATGAAGAAGCAAATAGAATATAAGGATGTATTGACTGATCCGGATGAACCAATTCGTTTGAATAAATTCTTGGCAAATGCTGGAATCTGTTCTCGTCGTGAGGCTGATGAATTTATTACTGCCGGAGTTGTTTCGGTAAATGGAGTAGTGGTTACTGAACTTGGTACAAAGGTAAAACGTACAGACGAAATTAAGTTCCACGATCAGCCGGTTAATATCGAACGTAAAGTATACGTTTTGTTGAACAAGCCGAAGGACTGTGTTACTACTTCTGATGACCCTCAGGAGCGTAAGACTGTTATGGATTTTGTAAAAGGTGCTTGTAAGGAACGTATTTATCCGGTAGGACGTCTGGACCGTAATACAACTGGTGTATTGCTGCTGACCAATGACGGTGATTTGGCTTCGAAACTGACTCATCCAAAATATCTGAAGAAGAAAATCTATCACGTTTATTGTGATAAGAATGTGACTAAGGCTGATTTGGATCAGATCGTATCTGGTATTACTCTGGATGACGGTGAAATTCATGCTGACGCAGTTAGCTATGCTTCAGAAACAGATAAGTCGCAGGTTGGTATCGAAATACACTCAGGAAAGAATCGTATCGTACGTCGTATTTTCGAAGCTTTGGGCTATCGTGTAATTAAGCTGGACCGTGTATATTTTGCAGGACTGACTAAGAAGGGCTTGCGTCGCGGTGACTGGCGTTACCTGACTGAGCAGGAAGTAAACATGCTCCGTATGGGATCTTTTGAATAATTAGTTAATGAAATAATAACATGGAAACAATTCGTAGAACAAAAATTGTTGACCTTTTGAAATGCCGTGATTTCGGGACAATGGTCAATGTGAAAGGGTGGGTTCGTACTCGCCGTGGTAGCAAACAGGTAAACTTCATTGCCTTGAATGACGGTTCTACTATAAATAATGTACAGGTCGTTGTCGATTTGGCAAACTTTGATGAAGAGTTACTGAAACAAATTACTACTGGTGCATGTATCAGCGTAAATGGCGAACTGGTAGAATCGGTAGGGTCAGGACAAGCTGCAGAAATTCAGGCTCGTGAAATAGAAGTGTTGGGTACTTGTGACAATACTTATCCTCTTCAGAAGAAAGGACACTCTATGGAATTTTTGCGTGAGATCGCTCATTTGCGTCCACGTACTAATACTTTTGGAGCTGTGTTCCGTATTCGTCATAATATGGCTATAGCTATTCATAAGTTCTTCCATGAACGTGGATTCTTCTATTTCCATACACCTCTTATTACAGCTTCCGATTGTGAAGGTGCCGGTCAGATGTTCCAGGTAACAACAATGAATCTGTACGATCTGAAAAAGGATGAGAATGGATCTATCATTTATGATAATGACTTTTTCGGCAAACAGGCTAGCTTGACTGTTTCAGGTCAGCTGGAAGGTGAATTGGCTGCTACTGCATTGGGCGCTATTTATACATTTGGTCCGACATTCCGTGCTGAAAATTCAAACACTCCACGTCACTTGGCTGAGTTCTGGATGATTGAGCCGGAAGTTGCTTTCAATGATATCAATGACAATATGGACTTGGCAGAAGAGTTCATTAAGTATTGTGTTCAGTGGGCGCTTGATAACTGCTACGATGATGTGAAATTCCTGAATGATATGTTCGATAAAGGATTGATCGAACGTCTGCAGGGTGTGTTGAAGGAAGAATTTGTACGTTTGCCTTATACAGAAGGTATCAAGATCCTGGAAGATGCTGTTGCTAAAGGTCACAAGTTTGAATTCCCTGTATATTGGGGTGTAGACTTGGCTTCTGAACATGAACGTTATCTGGTGGAAGAACACTTCAAACGTCCTGTTATCTTGACAGATTACCCGAAGGAAATCAAGGCATTCTATATGAAACAGAATGAAGATGGTAAGACTGTTCGTGCAATGGATGTGCTCTTCCCGAAAATTGGTGAGATTATCGGTGGATCTGAACGTGAGGCTGATTATGACAAACTGTTGACTCGTATTCAGGAGCTGAATATTCCGATGAAAGATATGTGGTGGTATCTTGATACACGTAAGTACGGTTCATGTCCTCATTCTGGCTTTGGATTGGGATTCGAACGTTTGCTGCTGTTCGTTACAGGTATGGCAAATATCCGTGATGTAATTCCTTTCCCGCGTACTCCGCGTAATGCTGAATTCTAAAAAAGCTTTTATTCATAATACAACAAGAGACGGATTTCTGAATACAGAATTCTGTCTCTTGTTTTTTTTCTTGTCATGTGAAAATCCGTTTTTTCAGGATGAAGTAAAGTAGTAAGGAATAGTGAAATAAAAACGTGAAATTACAACTTTTAATGCGATATATTTTATATATTTGTATATCAACTCATTTCTCGTTTAACCTCTTAAATTTATTTGTTATGAAAACACGTTCTTTATTCCTTTGGGTAGTATCCCTCTTTTTGGGCGTTACAAATTTGTTGGCTCAGGATGTTCAGGAAAAAATTCCTTCTACATTGAATGGTGTATGGCAAATGTGTTTTTACCGCTCTAGTTCTCCTAATGTTGTAGGTGAGTTGAAGACTGGTAACTCTCTTAAGATTCTTTCAGATGATGGTCGTTTTATTAATTTGGTAATGATGCAGACCGGCGCTATCATTATCGGCTATGGTACATATAAGCAGGAGTCCGAGAATTCATATACAGAATATGTAGAGAAGAATCTGCATTTGCCACAGCTGAATGGAGAAAAAAATGTAATGCAGTTTGAATTAGAGGAAAATGGTAACCTGATGCTTGTGAAGTATTATCTGAAAACTGACCGTAATGGAAATAAAATAGACTCTTGGTGTCATGAAATATGGAAAAGGGTAGAGATGCCTTCTGCTTATCCTGAAAATATCATTCGCTAATTACCCCTAAGTCAGAGGCTTGTGTGTAGAAAAAAATACTTAAAATCTTTGCCAGTTCAGATAAAAGCAGTAATTTTGCAAGCCGATTATTATCAAATAGTGATAAAAGTTTAATTCTGAAGGCTTTATATCTTCTTTGTCCGGGAAGAGTAAGTTGTAGGAATTTGTTTTTTAGTAGTTAACATTTTAAAAAAGATTTAAGAGTGGATACTTTAAGTTACAAGACCATTTCTGCAAACAAAGAAACTGCGACTAAAGAATGGGTCGTAGTGGATGCTACCGATCAGGTGGTAGGTCGCCTCGGTGCAAAAGTTGCAAAGTTGTTGAGAGGTAAGTATAAACCAAACTTCACCCCTCATGTAGACTGCGGTGATAACGTTATTATCATCAATGCAGACAAAGTGAAATTTACAGGAAACAAGTGGAATGATAAAATCTACTTGAGCTACACCGGTTATCCGGGCGGTCAGCGCGAAATTACTCCGGCTCGCTTGATGGCTAAACCGAACGGCGCTGAAAAATTGATGAAGAGAGTAGTAAAAGGTATGCTTCCGAAAAATCGTCTGGGAGCTAAGTTGCTGGGCAACCTTTATGTATACGAAGGTGCTGAACATAAGCATGAAGCTCAGACTCCGAAAGTAATTGATATTAACACACTTAAATAATAAAGAATGGAAGTAGTAAATGCATTAGGCAGACGTAAAAGCGCAGTTGCTCGCGTTTTCGTAAGCGAAGGTACAGGAAAGATTACTATTAACAAGAGAGACCTTGCACAGTACTTTCCATCAACTATTCTGCAGTATGTAGTAAAACAGCCTTTGAATAAGCTGGAAGTAGCTGAAAAATATGATATTAAAGTTAACTTGTGCGGTGGTGGATTTACTGGTCAGTCACAGGCTTTGCGTCTGGCTATCGCTCGTGCACTGGTTAAAATTAACCCTGAAGACAAGAAGACTCTTCGTGCAGAAGGCTTCATGACTCGTGATCCTCGTTCTGTTGAACGTAAAAAACCGGGTCGTCCAAAAGCACGTCGCAGATTCCAGTTCAGTAAACGTTAAGAGTTGGTGGAATGTTGGAACGGACAAGTTGCTTAATTTTTTTCAACTTTCACTTTTCAACTCTCAACTAAGAAAGCGTTTAGTATCTAAACCGTCGGGATTTTCCCTACAAGTGTTTGCGGAGAAACTACCCGGCAGTTGGTTCAATTAACAAAAAAGAAAGTAAACGATTTAAAGATTAAAACAATGTCAAGAGTAAATTTTGATACATTATTGGAGGCTGGTTGCCACTTCGGACACCTTAAGAGAAAGTGGAACCCTGCAATGGCTCCTTATATTTTCATGGAACGCAACGGAATCCATATCATCGACCTGAACAAAACCGTTGCTAAAGTTGATGAAGCTGCTGAAGCTTTGAAGCAGATTGCAAAATCAGGAAAGAAAGTCCTGTTTGTTGCTACTAAAAAACAAGCAAAACAGGTAGTAGCTGAGAAAGCTGCTTCTGTAAACATGCCTTATGTAATCGAGCGTTGGCCGGGTGGTATGTTGACTAACTTCCCGACTATCCGTAAGGCTGTGAAGAAAATGGCTACTATCGATAAATTGACTAACGATGGTACTTATTCAAACTTGTCAAAGAGAGAAGTTCTTCAGATTTCTCGTCAGCGTGCTAAATTGGAAAAGAACTTAGGTTCTATCGCTGATTTGACTCGTCTGCCGTCTGCATTGTTCGTTATCGACGTATTGAAAGAAAATATCGCAGTTCGCGAAGCTAACCGTTTGGGTATTCCTGTATTCGCTATCGTTGATACAAACTCAGATCCTTCAAACGTAGATTTCGTAATTCCTGCAAATGATGACGCTACTAAGTCTGTAGAAGTTATCTTGGATGCTTGCTGCGCTGCTATGGCAGAAGGTTTGGAAGAAAGAAAAGCTGAAAAAGTAGATATGGAAGCTGCTGGTGAAAATGCACCAAAAGCAGCTAAGAAGAAAACTACTAAAGCACGCATGGATAAGGCTGAAGAAGACGCAATCAATGCTGCTAAAGCTGCCGCTTTCATCGGTAAAGACGAAGAAGCTTAATATACTTTAAGTTGAGAGTTGAGAGTTGAAAGTTGAGAGTTACTATATAAAAGCAATTCTCAACTCTCTGTTCTCAGCTCTCATTTGCTTTATAATAGATTTATTTATTAACTCAATAAAAAGAAATTACTATGGCTGTAAGTATGGCTGATATCACCAAGCTTCGTAAAATGACTGGAGCTGGTATGATGGACTGTAAAAACGCTTTGACTGAATCAGAAGGCGATTTCGACAAAGCAGTGGAAATTATCCGTAAGAAAGGACAGGCTGTTGCTGCAAAACGTTCTGACCGTGAAACTTCAGAAGGTTGTGTATTGGCAAAATCAACAGGTGACTATGCTGCTATGATTGCTTTGAAGTGTGAAACTGACTTCGTTGCTAAAAATGCAGATTTCGTTGCTTTGACTCAAGCTATCCTTGACGCTGCTATCGCTAACAAGTGTCAGACTTTGGATGATGTAAAAGCTCTTCCGATGGGTAGCGGTACTATCGCTGATGCTATCGTTGAACGTAGCGGTATCACTGGTGAAAAGACTGAATTGGATGGCTATTTCTTCGTTTCTGGTGCTTGCACTGCTGTTTACAACCACATGAACAAGAATCAGCTTTGTACAATTGTATCTTTCAACAAAGTTTGCGATGAAAAAGTTGCTCACGAAATCTGTATGCAGATTGCAGCTATGAACCCGATCGCTATCGACGAAGCAGGCGTTCCTGAATCAGTAAAACAAGAGGAAATCAACGTTGCTATCGAAAAGACTAAAGCTGAACAGGTACAGAAGGCTGTAGAAGCTGCTTTGAAGAAAGCTGGTATCAATCCTGCTCATGTAGACAGCGAAGAACACATGGAAAGCAACATGGCTAAGGGATGGATCACTGCTGAAGACGTAGCTAAAGCAAAAGAAATTAAGGAAACTGTAGCTGCTGAAAAGGCTGCTAACCTGCCTCAAGCTATGATCGAAAATATCGCTAAAGGTCGTTTGGGCAAATTCTTGAAAGAAGTTTGTCTGTTGAACCAAGAAAGCATTATGGATCCGAAGAAGAATGTAGCAGAAGTATTGAAAGCTGCAGATCCTGAATTGGCTATCACAGAATTCAAACGTTTCACTTTGCGTGCTGAATAATAACTTCTTCTCTGAGAAGCATTAAAATATAAAGTCATCTATTTCCTTTTGTAGAGAAATAGATGACTTTTTTAATTTTATTTTTTTACAAAGAATATATATTGTGTTGAACAAACTTTGTTGCATAGAATATTGTATGAAATTTCTATACAATCCTATCTGTAAAAAAAAGATCCTTTTATGTCCTTCAGTTCTTCATTCATAATGTCGTAAAAAGGATTTTGAAAACATGCTGAAATTTTCCCTAAAACTTGCTGATGTTTTGCAAAAAAATGTACAAATACTCTGAGCATTTGTACAAAAAATTCGGGTATTTTATCGGTCTTTATTAGGCGTATTACCTGATGTCTTTTTAGATAATATCAGATCACTTAGTTTGCGTATAGCCCTCTGCTTTTAATAAATCGATAATGCGCTGGCGAAACTCTCCTTGTATCAAGATTTCACCGTCTTTCACTGAACCTCCTACACCACATTTGGTCTTCAGTAGCTTGCCCAGATCTTTCAGATTATCTTCACTGCCGATGAAGCCGGTTATTACAGTAACGGTCTTTCCGCCGCGTCCTTTTTTCTCTATCGAAACGCGAAGCTTTTGCTGTTTTTTATCTAGTGTTTCCACTTCTTCCTCTTCTCCGTTATCGTATTTAAAGTCCGGATTAGTAGAATATACAATGTTCAGTCGGTCTTTCCAATCGTTATTTTTCATGTGAATTAATTTTAATCCGACTCAAAGATAGGTACATTTTTCTATATTCTGTGTGCGTTTCCGAATAAATAGCTTAATTTTGCACAAAGACAGAACCATTATAGAAGCAAAAAATGGCAATACATACTCGTAAAAATACGGAAAAAATACCGGAGCCTACTCTGCGTAGACTGCCGTGGTATCTTTCGAATGCAAAGCTGATGAGAGAGAAAGGAGAGAAGTATGTTTCCTCTACTCAGATTTCAAAGCAAATCAATATAGATGCTTCGCAGATAGCAAAAGATCTTTCGTATGTGGATATTGCCGGACGTACCCGTGTAGGGTATGACATTGATTTGCTGATTCAGGTATTGGAGGATTTTTTGGGATTTACCAATATGCATAAAGCGTATCTTTTCGGAGTAGGAAGCTTGGGAGGAGCATTGTTGCGTGACTCAGGTCTGTCTCATTTTGGTCTTCAGATAGTAGGGGCTTTCGATGTCAATCCCGACTTGGTGGGAACAAAGATAAATGGTATTCCTATTTATCACTCTGATGATTTTGAGAAACGTATGAAACTGGATGGAGTAAATATTGGTGTACTGACTGTTCCTATTGCCATTGCTCAGGAGATTTCAGATAAGATGATTGCAGGAGGTATCAAGGCTATCTGGAATTTTACTCCTTTCCGTATTCGGGTTCCCGAAAATATTGTAGTGCAGAATACATCACTATATGCTCATCTGGCTGTGATGTTCAACCGTTTGAATGAAACAATAAAGAAATAACTTTCCATGAAAATTATAGCTATAGGCATGAACTACCCGTTGCATTGTAAGGAATTGCATGCAGACGAGCCATTGCCACAAGAACCGGTTATCTTTATGAAACCGGACTCTGCCTTGCTGAAGGACAGCAAGCCGTTTTTTATTCCTGATTTCTGCCAGCAGGTAGATTATGAAACTGAACTGGTAGTACGTATTAACCGTTTGGGAAAGAATATATCCGAGCGTTTTGCACATCGCTATTATGATGCTGTAACGGTGGGTATTGACTTTACTGCACGTGATTTGCAACGTAAGTTCCGTGCTGAAGGTAAGCCGTGGGAACTATGTAAGGGATTTGATAATTCGGCTGCTATAGGAGATTGGGTACCGGTAGAGAAGTTTGCCGATATACAGCATATCAATTTCCATTTGGATATTGATGGTAAGACTGTACAGCAGGGGAATACGCAGGACATGCTTTTTAAAGTAGATCAGATTATTGCATACGTCAGTCAGTTCTGTACATTGAAAATTGGAGATATGCTGTTTACTGGAACACCGGTAGGAGTGGGTCCGGTACAGATAGACAATCACTTGGAAGGCTATTTGGAAAACGAAAAAGTTCTTGATTTTTACGTGCGATGAAAATACGTGTAGGATTTGGTTTCGACGTCCATCGTTTAGTTGAAGGACGTGAGCTTTGGCTGGGAGGTATCAAGCTGGAGCACGAATTAGGATTGTTGGGACATTCTGATGCTGATGTGCTGATTCACGCCATTTGCGATGCATTGTTGGGAGCGGCAAATATGCGTGATATCGGTTATCATTTTCCTGACAATGCAGGTGAGTTTAAGAATATCGACAGCAAGATTCTGCTGGCAAAAACTATAGATTTGATAGCAACAAAAGGTTATCGAGTTGGCAATATTGATGCAACAGTCTGTGCCGAACGTCCGAAGCTGAAAGCACATATTCCAGAAATGCAGGAAGTGCTGGCTCATGTCATGAACATTGAACCGGAAGACGTATCCATAAAGGCTACTACAACCGAAAAGTTAGGATTTACCGGTCGTGAAGAAGGTATCTCGGCATATGCTACCGTACTGATCGAGCGTGACTAGTGGGCAGAAGAATAGGGAGGAAGCATTTGCTTCTTTCCTAAAAAGTAAGGCGAGATATGTAATCGGTCGAATATGTAAGTTACGCCGAAACATCCGCAGATAACAAAAACTACCGAAACTATCGTAAAACAAATGCCTGTCGCATCGAAAGTAAAGAGCGGCAGGTAGAGTTTTGACAAAATAGTAAACACGGGTGAAAAGAGCAGAATAACCAGTGTATTACTGCCAATATAAAGAAGAATCCTTTTTATTTGTTCCGTTAGATAAGTGTAGATTGCCAGCAGCAAGCTGATTACCAGATATGTAATAGTTACTCCTGCCAGTGTTCCTCGATTCAGATTTTCGGGGAAGTAACAGAGTATAATCAGTGGGAACAAGGCCAAGAGGCTGGGTTGGAAAATACGGATGATATTGCTTCCGCTTTGTCGGATAGCTACTCCTGCCAGAAAATAAATGGCATTGGCAAATGTCAATAACTTCAACTCTGAAAGTCCATATAATAATATTCCTAAAAGGATGAAGCGAGTAATTCCTTTCCATTTATTTGTCATCCTGTACATCAGGTAATAGCTGGCATTACAGAGCATCAGGGTATGGAGATACCAATAAGGTCCCATGGGAGCAATGATGGCTTTATGCAATAAAAGTCCGGCTGACAATTCGGTAATCTTTTCCCTTACGGGGAGAATGGCCGACATGATGACGTATCCGGTTTCCATACAAACATAAGGAATGAATATCCAAAGCAGACTCCGTCCGAAAGCTTTGATTTTCTTGTTTACATTATTCAGATATCCGGAAATGACAAGAAAAGCTGACATGTGGAAGGTATAGACTACTTGCTTGGCATACGGATACGAGTCGCCGATGTATACCAGATGGAAAATAATCATCAGGATGATGAATATACACTTTAGAAAATCAAGTTCTTTTACTCTGCTGTTCATGGAAATAACAAATTAACAGTTGTGTCAAGCTGGAATCAATAATCCTGCGGTGAGTAATATCCCGAATAACAGCATGTTTCGTGATGTTTCTCCCAAAATGGCGTTCAGTTCTTTTCCCCTGTTAATTCGTGCCATTTTCATTGTGGTGAGAATATGAAATAAAAGATAAATCTGAGGTAAGATAGCAGCCCACAGTCTGCCTTCGGTGACAAAATAGAAACAGCTCCAGCATGCAGCCAATCCCAGTAGAAAATATAGAATAAGTCCGGCACGTGCACCTAACCGTACGACGATGGTTTTCTTTCCGCTTATGGCATCCTGTTCTCTGTCGCGGAAGTTATTTACCATAAGTAATGTGTCGATAACGAATCCACAGGCGAGTGAGGCCATTGTTACCGAGGTATTCCAGTCATGTGCCATGACATAGAAAGTACATCCTACAGGTACAAATCCGAAGAATACCAGAACCAGTATATCGCCCCAGCCATGATAGGCAAGCGGATAAGGTCCGGTAGTATATAGGAAAGCAAAAATAATACAAGCAATACCTACTGGAATCATTTCCCAACCACCATATCCTAGCAGGAAAAGCCCTGTTACTGCAGCTAGTGCAGTAGTTACAAGAATCCCTTTTTTCATTCCGGAAGGAGAAATCCAGCCTTGGGCACAGGCACGTTCCGGACCGAGTCTGTCTTCACGGTCGCTTCCTTTCAGGTAATCGTATAAATCGTTTATAAAATTAGCATCTATCTGCATTAGGAAAGCAAAGAGAAAACATAGTATGGCAGGAATTAATTGGAAGTGTCCGTACATGAAAGCAAGTGCACAGCCTAGCATGACAGGAATAGAAGCTGCTGTCAAAGTCTTCGGACGGCTGGCAAGTAACCAGGCTTTTGTAGAGTTTTGTTTTACCATAAATCTGATTTGTTTTTAACAGTACAAAGTTATGAAATTCTGTTGAGACTTTGCCTGGGCAATGGAAAAGTGTTATTTTCGTTTGAAAATTCTAGTAATATAGCCATGAAAAAATTAGTTTGGTTTTCATTTCTTGTATCAGCTGTTTTATTCTCGTCGTGTGCCACAGCTTCTTTATCGAAATATCATGGGATAGGGCGTATAAAAAAATATGATATATATAGCGAACAACTGCCCGATTCGTTTGATGGATTTCGTATTGCGTTTGCATCCGATTTTCATTATGAAAGTCGTTTCGGAAAGAAAAGACTTCCTGGTTTACTGAAAGCCCTGCAAGCAGCTGACGCTGACCTGTTATTATTGGGAGGAGATTATCGGGGACGGAATGGTGGAAACTTGTCGGAGCTTTTTGACGTGCTTTATCAGGTTTGTGTACCTTATGGCACTTATGGAGTAATGGGCAATCATGAGAACAATGCCAATTATGAGATAGTCAGACAGGAAATGGAACGAACCGGTATCCGGTTGCTCGAACATCAGGTAGATACGTTATGGAAAGGAAACCAGTATATTTTACTTTGTGGAATCCGCAATCCGTTCGATTTGACAAAAAACGGTATTTCACCTACACTGTCGCTTCAGGCAGAAGATTATGTCATCATGCTGACTCATACGCCCGATTATGTAGAGGATGTGGATGTCAGCAATACGGATCTGGCTTTGGCTGGACATACTCATGGTGGACAGGTCAGCTTTTTCGGACGATATACTCCAGCTCATTTCTCAAAATATGGATCTCGCTTTTTGAGTGGGCTGAAATATAACTCTGCTGGTATACCGGTTATTATAACAAATGGAATAGGTACTTCCCGCAAGGATATCCGTTTGTTTACACCGAGTGAAGTCGTTTTGGTTGTTCTGCATAAATATTGACGAACTGTTAAAAACCAATTTTTACCACCAAAAAAACATTTTCTCTCCATGGCTGTTCATTAAAAAATTCTAATTTTGGAGTGTTATGATTAAATGAGAACACTTAACTTTATTTATTATCTAAACTAAAAAAACACGTATGAATCGACTACTGCTTTTAAGAAGAGTATACTCTACGTTCTTACTGAGTATGTTCTGTGTGCTAGCATTTGCGCAGGGTAAACAGATTACTGGTGTCATTAAAGATGGTACAGGTGAACCTATGATCGGTGTAAATGTATTAGTCAAAGGTACAACAAATGGTACTATTACTGATTTTGATGGAAAGTTTGCAATCTCAGATGTGAAAAATTCCGACGTGCTTACTATTACTTATGTAGGTTATGTTCAGCAGTCTATTCCTGTAGGAAATCAAACTTCGTTTAACATTATCTTAAAAGAAGATACTGAAACATTGGACGAAGTTGTGGTTATCGGTTATGGAACTGTTAAGAAACGTGACTTGACAGGTTCTGTTGCATCAGTAAGTAATGAAACTTTAACTGCTAATCCTGTATCAGATGTATCTCAGGCTTTACAAGGGAAATTGGCCGGTGTATCAGTTGTTTCACAAGACGGTCGTCCAGGTGCAGAAGTTTCTATCCGCGTTCGTGGTGGAGGTTCTATTACACAGAGTAATGACCCGTTGTTTATTGTAGATGGATTTCCGGTAAGTTCTATTTCTGATATTCCGGCAGATCAGATTGAAACAATCGATGTATTGAAAGATGCTTCATCTACAGCTATTTATGGTGCTCGTGGTGCAAATGGTGTAATTTTGGTTACTACAAAGGGAGCGAAGACTGATAAGCTGTCTGTTACTTATAATGGATACGTACAGACAAAGGCTGCAGCTAAAACCTTGGATCCGCTTAGTGCACAAGATTACGTGAAGTATCAGTGGGCATATGCTGATGCATTGGAAAGAACTGGTGGTGCTGTTAGTGCTGATGGTGTAGCAAAATACTTTGGATTAGGCGCTGCCTATGGTAATCATTTTGCTGACTATGCGAATGTGGACGTACACGACTGGACTGATGATATGTTGCGTAATGCTATTGCACATACTCATAACCTTTCAATTTCAGGAGGTAGTGAAAAAACAAAATTTGTATTAAATGTCAACTATCTGAATGATGAGGGTATCAAGATTAATTCAGGTTATAACCGTTTCAATACATCATTGAAGTTGAATCAGGAACTGTTGAAAAACCTGAAATTAGATGTTGATATACGTTATTCTGAAGACCAGACAACTGGAAAGGAATCTTCAACAAACGGTAAAGGTTCTTTATTATCTGGTGCATATCGTTGGCGTCCTATTGATAATCCTTTGGGTGATCCTAATGCATTCGGTGGATTTGGTTTGGGAGCTGATAACGTTGATACTTCTTATGGTAGCCCGGTTGACTGGACTAACGATGTTCAGAACATTGCAAGAAAACAGCGAGTAAGAAGTATAGCTGCTTTATCATGGGATATTATTGAAGGTCTGACTTTACGTGCTGAAGTTGGTGCAGGCCGTAACTGGGGTGAAACTAAATATTATGAAAACGGTTTGACTCAAGGTCATAAGGTAGCAAAACTTACTCGTAGTGAAGGTTATAATTTGCGTAATGTAAATACGTTGAATTATCAGGTTCAAGGCTTGAGTGATAAACATAGCTTGTCATTCTTGTTAGGTCAGGAAACTATTGTTTCTAAATCAAATTCAACTGAAATTGAAGGTCACGGATATCCAGCAGGTTTCGATTTTGATCAAGCTTTTGGTATGATTGATCAGACAGACAAGAGTCTGGCAAAAGATAAGTTTAGCAATTCAATTGGTACTCCTGATAAGACTGTTTCTTTCTTTGCACGTGCTAACTATTCATTGTTGGATCGCTACTTGTTGACCGTTACATTCCGTGCCGATGGTTCTTCTAAGTTTGCTCCGAATCACCGTTGGGGATACTTCCCTGCAGGTGCATTAGCTTGGCGTCTTTCTGATGAATCATTTATGGAAGGTACTCGTAGCTGGTTGGATAATTTGAAACTTCGTTTGTCTTATGGTATGGCAGGAGCTGATAATATTGATGCCAGCCTTTGGAGAGAAACATGGGAGTCTACAACTGTAACTTTCAATGGTCAGACTTATTCAGGATATAAACCTAGCGGTATGCTTTCTAATCCTGATTTGAAATGGGAAACTACTATTTCAAGAAATATCGGTCTTGACTTCGGTTTCTTTAATAATCGCCTTTCTGGTACCATTGATGCTTATTGGAATACGACAAAAGACTTGTTGATGTGTATCCCTATTGATGAAACTACAGGTTATTCATATCAGTATCAAAATATTGGTCAGACCTCAAATAAAGGTATTGAAATTGCTTTAAACTATGATATTCTTCGTACTAAAGACTTTACATTAGGAGTTTCTGCAACTTATAACTACAACCACAATAATATTGACGAACTGGCTGATAATATCATTGCACAGTATGGTTCTCAATGGGCTTCTAGTGCTACAACTCCGACTTATGATTATGAATTCCGTGAAGGAAAGCCTGTTGGTTTGATTCGTGGATATATTTGTGATGGTTATTATACAACTGCTGACTTCAACTATGATCCGGCAACTAAGACCTATACCTTGAAACCTGGAGTGGCTGATTTGGGTAATCAGGTTGGTAATTATCCTAGCCATTATAATTTGCCAGAAGGTCAAAAAGCATTCCCTGGTGCTGTTAAATTGCGTGACTTGGATGGTAATGGAGTCGCAGATACAGAAGACGTTGCTGATTTAGGTGAAATCACTCATCCTCATACCGGTGGTTTCAATTTAAACATGACATGGAAGGATATTGATTTCAGTGCCGGATTTGCATGGGCAGCAGGAGGTCATGTATACAATGTAAACTCTTTGATTAATATGTATGGTAATAAAGATACAGGTGCAGGTGCCAATAAATTGGAGTTCATCAGCGATTGTTATCAAATCTATGATATTCAGAATGGTGAATTGGTTCCTGTTGTTGAACCGGATGCATTGGATGCATTAAATACTGGTGCTAAATATGGTGTTCCTTATATGGAAAACGGTACAGTTTTATCTACATTTGTTGAAGATGCTTCATTCTTACGTTTGAATACATTGACTGTTGGTTATACATTCCCGAAGGCATGGACCAAAAAGATTGGTATGCAGCGTGCACGTGTTTATGCAACTGCTGGTAATTTGTTCACAATTACAGGTTATTCAGGTATTGATCCGGAAGTTAATGCCGATCCGAATAAGAGTACAACAGCTGCCAATACTGGAAACTATCCGTTGTTAGGTATGGACTATGGTACATATCCTCGTGCAAGAACATTTACATTTGGTGTAAACATTACATTCTAATTAAATAATCTGTTAACTAATCAATAAAACGCAATGAAAAAATTATTATATACATATCTTGGTATTGGGCTATTAATGCTCAATATGACTTCGTGTGAAGATTTCTTGGATTCATCTTCACCATCTGAAGCAACTCCAGACTTTGTTTTTGGAGATATTTCGACTGCACGAGGTGCTTTGATGGAAGCTTACGAAAAATGGCGTGCAAAAGCTTATGTGCATGCTAATGGCTTGTTTTATGACTTGGTGGTTTGTGGTTCTGACTCAGAGCGCCATCCTGAAGGTTATGATGCACAAGCACGTCATATCCCTGAAAACTTGTATTATGGTGGCACATCTAGTTTTGATATAAATTCAGCTGGTAATAATGGTGTAAATGCATGGCCGGCTTTGTATAGCATTATCGCTACATGTAATACACTTTGTAATGCTATTGAAGGAACAGATACTTATAAGGATATAGAAGCAGGAACAGGATCGGTAACTGAAATGACTGACCTTTACGGACAGGCTGTTGCTTTGCGTGCTACAGCTTATCACGAGTTGCTTCGTTTTTGGGGAGATGTACCTCATAATTTGGAACCAGGTGTAGCCGCTGAAGGCTTGACTCCGCGTGATCAGATTTATGAATATCATATCAATAAACTGATGCAGGTTGAACCTTATATGTATTATTTGGGTGAAAATGTCGGTGCTGATGCAAGTATGATGACTCGTAATTATGTAGATGCATTGATTGGTCGTATGTGTTTATATGCAGGTGGTTATTCAACACGTCGTACTGATTTAGGTGCTGATTTTTATAAGGATTTGGATGGAAACGTTTTGAGCTTCGACAAGTTAAATACTGTAGATGCTAACAATGCTTTCTATGGTCGCCGTACTGATTATGAAAAGTTCTATGAAATAGCCGAAAGATACTTACAGAATTGTGTGGATAATCCAGGAACAGCTGCATTATGTACTGTAGACCCTCGTGCTGCAGGTTCTAATGGTCAAGCATTTGGAAATCCGTATCAGTATGTATTCCAGCAGAATGATAATCTGGTTCTTTCATCTGAAAGTATTTATGAAATACCTGAAACAAGAGGTGTACAGACTGAACGTCCATATGCTTTCGGACGTCCTAGCTCAGCTGGTGGTTCTAATAACTATCCATGTAAGAACTATGGTCAGAGCCGTTTCCACCCTACTTACTATTATGGAGATTTCGATCCGAATGATATGCGTCGAGATGTAACTTGTACTGTTACCGGTACAGATGGAAAAAATGGTGTGGAAAAACTATTGCCATTTGTACCAGGTTCACAAGCTAATGGTGGTGGTATCGCTAATAATAAATGGGACGAAAACCGTCAGCCTGAACCACGTTGGGAAAAACAGCGTCAGTCTGGTATCAATAATCCGTTTGTACGTATGTCAGATGTTATCCTGATGTTAGCAGAAGTAAAGGCTGAACTGGGTGATGAAGTTACTGCTAAACAGTATTTGTCAGAGGTTCATAATCGTGCATTTGCTACTCCGGAACTTGCTAACCTTGATGGATTTATATCTAAATGGGGAGGTATTAAAGAAGCTATTCAGCAAGAACGTAAGCTTGAATTTGGTGGTGAAGGCCTTCGTCGTTATGACTTAATTCGTACAGGAAAACTTCCTGAAGCAATTAAGAAATTGAAAGCAGATTTAGCCGCTATGGTGAATGGCTTGAAAACTAAAGGTTATTATACATTCGAAAATGGAAATACTATTTCATTATATGTATGGACTAAGAGTGTAGATGCAAAGGCTCAGTATGGCTACCGTTTGACTACCCAGTGCACAGATGAAACTGATCCAGTGATGTATCCGGGATGGCGTGGTGTATTTGACGACTGGGAAGGATATACTGGCAATTCAATCTATTCAGCAAATCCTGGTACAAACTTGGCTATTCAAGGTTTGTTTAAGCATATTGAACCGGGTAGCGCTGAGGCTAAAGCACTGGAAGCTGATGGTTATACAATGGTTAACTGGGGTAAGGATATTCTTGATTATGAATCAGACTACTCAGATTATGTATTCCGTGGCTTTGTAGACGGTGAAGCTCCTATTTACTTTGTACCGTTCCATAGCTCTATCTTGGAAACTTCATTAGGTAAGATTACCAATGGTTATGGATTCAAAAATAATTAATCAGTTACTGATTGAATGATTTTTTGATTTACAATTAAATCGCATGAAGAGGATGTGCCGGAAGTTGTTCTGGCACATCTTTTTTATATCCTTCACTCACAAAAACTGTTGAATGTAACAAATGGACTACTAAATGGTAACATACTGTCTTTTGTAATGAAAGGTTTTCTTTTATTTTTGCTGTTGGGTAAAGGTTGAAAAGCAGACTGTGGAAGAATGTTTTTCTGCCAGATTCAACAATTAAAATAAAAACTAAGGACATATGAAAAACACTATTTTAGGGTTGGCATTTTGTGCAGCATTACCGGTTTTAGCACAACAGAAAGCGACAGTTACTGTTCATCCGGATCAGGGAAAACAGGTTATCAACAAAGAAATTTACGGACAGTTTGCCGAACATTTGGGAACTTGTATCTATGGTGGCTTATGGGTAGGAGAAAATTCTTCCATTCCCAATGTGAAAGGATATCGCACAGATGTACTTGAAGCCTTGAAAAAGTTGAAGGTCCCCGTGTTGCGCTGGCCGGGTGGTTGCTTTGCCGACGAATATCATTGGATGGACGGTATCGGACCGCGTGAGAATAGACCGAAGATGGTGAATAACAATTGGGGTGGAACGGTAGAGGATAATAGTTTCGGTACGCACGAGTTTTTGAATCTTTGTGAGATATTGGGCTGCGAACCTTATATAAGTGGCAATGTAGGTAGTGGCACTGTAGAAGAACTTGCTAAATGGGTAGAATATATGACTGCCGAACAAGGTAGCCCGATGGCGAAATTGCGCAAAGAAAACGGTAGGGAGAAGCCTTGGAAAGTAAAATATATCGGAGTAGGAAATGAAAGTTGGGGATGTGGAGGTAATATGTATCCGGAATATTATTCCGACCTCTATCGCCGTTATCAGACTTATTGCCGTAACTACGGAGGCAACCGTTTATATAAAATCGCTAGTGGAGCAAGTGATTACGATTATCGCTGGACAGAGGTACTGATGCAGAGGGCTGCACAACAAATGGATGGACTTTCCTTGCATTATTATACTGTAACAGGATGGTCGGGCAGTAAGGGATCTGCAACGGATTTTTCAACGGATGATTATTACTGGACATTGGGAAAATGTCGTGAGATTGAGGATGTGATAAAACGTCATATTGCTATTATGGATAAATATGATCCGCAGAAACGTGTAGGATTGATTGTCGATGAATGGGGAACCTGGTGGGATGAGGAGCCTGGTACTATATCCGGACATCTGTTTCAGCAAAATACATTGCGCGATGCTTTTGTTGCTTCGCTGACATTGGATATTTTCCATAAATATACAGACCGGATCAAGATGACCAATATAGCTCAGATTGCCAATGTACTCCAGTCTATGATTCTGACAAAGGAAGATAAAATGGTACTGACTCCTACTTATCATGTGTTCGAAATGTATAATGTACATCAGGATGCTACTTTTTTACCTCTCGATTTGCAGTGTGAGCGTAAGATTGTGCGTGGCGACCGGATTGTCCCGATGGTCAGTGCGACAGCTTCACGTAATAAGGAAGGCGTTGTTCATATCTCGTTGTCGAATGTTGATTTGACCGAATCTCAGGATATTACTTTATCTTTGGGAGATGTGTCGATTAAATCGGTTACAGGACGTATTCTGACTTCGGAAAGTATTGACGACTATAATTCATTTGAACATTCGGATGTGGTTGTTCCTAAAGATTTCAAGGGAGCCAAAATCCAGAAAAATGGATTACAAGTCAAACTTCCGGCTAAATCAATTGTAGTGCTGGAAGTAAAATAAGTGGCTTTTTAATACAAAAATAAGAACCATATTCTCACATTTCACGTATGCGAAGAATATGGTTCTTGTTAGATAGCTACATTGTGTTCAGTATTACACTGTAAGAATGTCTTTACTTGTTGCTCAATGCATTATCAATCAGTGTGATTAAATTTTGATAATGACCTTTGGCTGTGCCGCTTGTCATACTGGCTGCACTGGTGGCCAGACGTTTCAATTCTGTGAGTTGTCCATGTGCGATGGCCGGAGCTTCTGAGTAGGCCGGACGCTTTCCTGATGCATTCTTATCAGCATTTCCTTTCTTATCCAGCAGATTGATCAGATTTTCTACATATGCTTTCTGCATGTTTCGTTTGTATATATCCGATTGTCCCAGATTGCTCCAGATAACTTTCTTCAGGTCGTTAAACATCTGAGCAGATGTATATGCTTTTTTGCCATTCAGAATTTCGTTTTCACTCATCTTGTCGAGTGTGTTCTTGTTGATGAGTCGTGCCAGGACACCCGACTGAAGTGAACAGATTACGTTCACTGGGAGTATTTTAGCTTTTTCCATCAACTGACGATCAATAAGCCATTCAGGAGTTGTGAACAATTGTTCATTCAGAAAAGCAATAGCCCGTTTCTGGATATTGGCAGGAACAAATTCACGTGCTATTTCATCTGTTTGTTCTACAGTGATAGAATTGCTGTAAATTCCTGCTACGTTTTTAGTGACGTGGCCTAAATAACGGTTGAATTGAGAAACTACTCCGCTATATATTTCTCCAGCTCCCGCATATGATTTGTTAGGTTCGTACGACCATGTTAGAATTTGAGGTACGATTCGCTTCAGATTTTTGATTCCATATAGGCTGGCCAGCATAGAGTCGTCACCGAGGTCTTCACTCTGATTGCGTGGATCATTAGGATCAGATTCCGTACCGAAGGTGTAACGCACGTCTGTTTTCAGCTTTTCGATAATAGACTGGTTAGAAAATGCAACTTCATCTTCCGGTGTTTGGAATTGTGGCAACCAGCGGTAACCCCATTCTATCGACCATTTGTCGTATATACCGATGCGAGGGAAGATTCCGGCACGTGTAATACCGTCTTCAGGTTGTGCTACATAGTTAAAGCGGGCGTAATCCATGATGGATGGTGTGTGACCATTGGCTTCTACCCATACTTTGTCACGTAGTTTTTCAACTGGTACGGTGTGTGAAGATCCGAAGTTGTGTCGGAGTCCTAATGTATGTCCTACTTCATGCGAAGATACAAACCGGATAAGTTGTCCCATCAGTTCATCGTCGAGTTGCATTTTGCGTGCTGCTTCATCGATTGTACCTGCCTGAATCATATACCAGTCGCGTAATAGGCTCATGACGTTATGATACCAGTTGATATGAGTTTCCAGAATTTCTCCTGTACGAGGGTCGTTGATGTGCGGACCACTTGCATTAGGGATATCTGAAGGCTTGTAGACAATGGCTGAGTGACGTGCATCTTCCAGACTCCATGAAGGGTCATCAGTAGGAGCTTCCAGTGCATAAATGGCATTCTTGAATCCAGCCTTTTCGAAGGCAACCTGCCAGTCGTTTACTCCTTGTATCAGATACGGAACCCATTTCTTGGGAGTTGCCGGATCGATGTAAATGATAATTGGCTTTTTAGGTTCTACAAGCTCTCCACGCAGATAGGCTGCTTCGTCCTTAGGCTCCAGACGCCATCGCGTAATAAGTTTTTTGTATTCGATACCTTGTGGGTTGCTGTCGAAATCGGTATAACCAACGGTGAAGTAGCCTACACGCGGATCGAACAGTCTGGCTTTCATCGGTACTTCGGGAAGCAGGACCATTGAACTGTTCAGTTCGTAAGTCAGTGGTATACGCGGACTTCCGGTTTCCAGAAATCCTACATTGCTCATACCTTTTTTACTTTGGTAAGTGACCGTAGTAGAAATCTCGATATTCTTTGGAAATGCTTTCAGAGTATCGATGTAGGTTCCTTCACCTACCATGTTCAATAATCCGATATATTCCTTGCTGTCAGCATCGAAAGAGAATAAAGGATTTTCTTTTTGCAGGAAAACACTTACATTGATTACATAATTTCTGGTAAGTGAATCTTTCTTTATTGTTTCTATTCCGAAGTTGGCTACGATAGGCTGTGTATTTGAATTGCGTACAGACTGGAACATTCCGTCCTTGTTTTCCGAGCGTTCACGATAAGAATATTCACGTACAAGGATGCGCTTGTTGTCTTTGTTCTCGAAACGGATTACTTTGCTTCCCAGAATATCTCCCGGATAACCTACGCGAGATTTCTGGCGAGAAGTAGGAGCCTTGCTGATTCGGTTTACAATCAGGATATCACGATTCAGCATAGAATCTGGTATCTCAAAGAAGTAATTATTGTCAACTTTGTGTACTGTCAGAAAACCGAATGAACTTTTGGCTTTTGGTGTAATGACTTGCGCGTAAGGCTTTAGTCCATTTATATTTTGCTTGGCAGGAGCTGCTTTAACTTCTGTTTGTGCTTTCTTTTTCTTCCTCTCAAAGATTTTAGCTTCTGCATGGGTTGTTGCTCCCAGCAGCAGAAGAGTTGCAAGAGAAAGGATGTGAAATTTGTATGATTTCATGTCTATTGTTGGTTATAAAGTTTTTTTTCTGCAATGATGCGATAAACTTCCGGATGCAGGAAATATCGTATATCTCTACCTTCGCTGATTGCTTGCCGGATAAAAGTTGAACTGATCTCCAGCTGGGGAGTATCCACAACTTTTACATGAGGTGGAAGTGGCCCTGTCTGTATATCGTAGCCTGGACGTGGATATACAATAATACTATGTTTGCGGATAATCTCTTCGGGTGACTTCCATCGGTCGAATGCAGCCCAGTTGTCCGCTCCGATAATGAGTGTAAACTCTCTGTCCGGATAGGCTTCTGCCAGCCGGTTCAGTGTATCAACTGTATAGGAAGGGCGGGGAAGGGTGAATTCAAAGTCGGAAGCACAAAAACGAGGATAGCCGGAAACGGCAGCTTTTACCATTTCCAGCCGTATCTTATCGTCGAGTAACTCCACATTTTGCTTAAATGGATTTTGAGGAGATACCAGAAACCATATTTCATCCAGCCCACCATACTCACACAGATAGTTTGCCAGAGCCAGATGACCGATGTGAATCGGATTGAATGTTCCCCCGAATATTCCTGTCTTTACAGGCATTTTTTCCATTTTAGATAGTTTACGACCTGCCAGCCGGCAACGATAAGCATTGCTGCTGCAATAATATACTCTTTCATGGCAACTGCAACTACGGCTACTGCCAGTGCAACGAGTCCGATGATGATACTGACTATCATCATGCTTCTTAACAGTTTCTTAGGATCTTTGGCCATAAATGGATAAGTTATTTTTTCAAGAAATCACTGATGACTTTCAAGGCATCGGCTTTTGCTGTATCCAAGTCATCGTTTATTATTACTACATCGAATTTGTCGGCGTAACTTAATTCGAATTCAGCTTTGGCTATTCGGCTTTCAATCACTTCGGGAGCATCTGTTCCTCGTCCGTTCAGACGCTTGCGCAACTCTTCTACCGAAGGTGGCTGGATGAATACCGACAGCGCGCGTTCGCCGTAGAATTTCTTGATATTGCATCCACCTACAACATCTACATCGAATATAACATTCTGACCGGCCTCCAGTTGTTTTTCTACCTGTGCTTTCAGTGTGCCGTAGAAACGGTCGGTATATACTTCTTCGTATTCTAAAAACTCGTTGTTGGCTATGCGTTGTTTGAATTCTTCAGGTGTAAGAAAAAAATATTCCACTCCGTTTTGTTCTGTTCCGCGGGGTGGGCGACTGGTAGCTGAAATAGAAAAAGCCAGATTCAGGTTTTGTGTTAGCAGGTAGTTGATGATAGTTGATTTACCTGAACCTGATGGCGCAGAAAAAATAATCAGTTTTCCCATAACTTTGAGTAAAAACACGAAGAGCGAAACAAGAAGAAACCTCTTGATGAGTGATTTCCTCTTCTTTCGCCCTTCAGCTTGTTAATATTACATTACATTTAAAACTTGTTCCTTGATTTGTTCCAGTTCGTCTTTCATCTGGACTACGATGTTTTGCATTTCGGCATGATTTGACTTGCTGCCTGTTGTATTGATTTCACGACCCATTTCCTGAGCGATGAATCCCAGCTTCTTACCTTGTCCGTGTCCACCAGCCATTGTTTCGCGGAAATATTTCAAGTGGTTGGCAAGACGTTGCTTTTCTTCGTTGATATCCAGTTTTTCGATATAATATATCAGTTCCTGTTCCAGACGGTTTTTGTCATAGTCTACACTGATGGTCTTTTCCAAGGCTTCGGTAATACGCTCGCGTATTTTTGCCACACGCTCTTTTTCGAAAGGTTCGATTGATTTGAGCAGGCGTTCTATATTGTCTACCTTTTCGGTAAATTTCTTTTCCAGTGCAGCTCCTTCCTGTTTCCGGAAGTCAACCAAATGCTGCAATGCTTCTTCGATAGCTTTGCTTGCAACTTCCCATTCTTCGTCTGACAACTCTTGAATATCTACGCGAGTCAGTACGTCCGGCATGCGGAGCAAAGTTGCAAACCAGTCTTCGGGAACAGGAATGTGACAGTTGTCCGAGATTGTCTTTATCTGATTATAGTAATTCTCTACCAGTGCAGCATTGATGGGAGTAGCCGTTTCGGCCGCATCTTTCTCAATCCATATGCTGAAGTCCACTTTTCCTCGTTCCAACGTTTTGGTAATAAGGTTGCGGATTTCCATTTCTTTTTCACGATACAGTGGGGCAATGCGTGTAGACAAGTCCATTGCCTTACTGTTCAATGATTTTATTTCTACGTTGATTTTTTTATCTCCGAATGTGGCAGTTGCTTTGCCGTATCCGGTCATTGATTGTATCATAATATTCTGTTTTTTTATCGTGCAAAGGTAGGAAAAAGCTGTGAATCCGGAAAGTAGAGAGAAGCTTTTTCTCTGACAGACTGAAGACTTCGCAGAGCTGCGTAAAAAAGATGCTGATATTTTGTCTAAAACATGCTGATGTTTTAAAAAAATATGCTGATGTTTTTCTGAAGATATGCTGATATTTTGCTGCATACTGAATTTAGCTGTCAGCTTCTGATTTACATCCTGATTACGTTGGCAGGTTAAATATAAAACTGAAGTTTCCCACCCCCTCATATCAGCTATTTGAGTAATAGCTCCCTTCGGTGGGTGGTCTAAAAACCAAATGTTTTCCGAACGATTTAACGCACGCCTAAAAAATGTTTAGTCCAAATCGGGCATGGCATAATCGTCCGAATCGCACAGAAAATGTGCCCAGACCTTTGTGGAGAAGTCTGCCATTTGCCGTGCGGCTACAGTTGATAGGCATGTCAACAGATCCACTCCTGCTTCACGCGACAAAACTTCCAACAGATGCCTGACTTCTTCCAAAGTTCTGCTCCACAGGGTGAGCACTTGCAGCCGGTCACGCTCCGAGCGGAATAGTGCTCCCAGGGTTTCGTATTCTGAAAAGCGTTTGGCCAAGGAGAGCATCTGATACATCATGAAACACAAGGTGGTTTCTGCAATCTGAGCGTTGTAGCTCCGACTCTGACATTTTCCCAGTCCAAGATAACCGCGGCATTCCTTGAATATGACCTCTATGCCCCAGCGTCTTTCGTAAAGTTCAAAGGCTCTGACGAAGTTCATGGAAGTATCTGTAGTAAGCAACACTTTCCAATGGGTGCTTCGCCCGTATTTGATGATGAAGATGCGTATGGGCTGTTCGCCCGGTTTTGCATGAAGCTGAATGTATTTTCACTTGTACTTTCGGCAATAGCATGAAGTTGTACGTTCATACCTTACAATCTGTTCATGGATGTTTTGGGGACGTTTGGACTTGCTTGTCTGATAACGCAACTTGGGGTTCATCTTGGCCAAACCAATATAGTGCACTGAACCACCGCATAGCTCGCGGACTGCCTGTATGAGCGATTCGCATGTAAACCAACTGTCAGCAAGCACATACTTGAAGTTGATACCATGCCCCACGGCATGACAGAGCATGCGTCTGACCATTTCGAGCCTGCTCTCATCACATTCCGCCTTGCGTGCATAGTCCGGATTTTTTGCGTTCCGCTTTTCCTTGAACTGCTCCTTCCGCTGTTTTAAGGTCAAGCCGTAATCCTTCTTCTTTCCTTTTTCACGATGAAGGGAGAAGTCTATGGGATAGCAGCTTTTCCCGTCAGAGAGAGCCGGTGTCAGGCATTTCATTCCATAAATGAAATTGTGGGTGACATGGTCGAACACCTTGCTGACTCCTTCGATTCGAATGCCGCTCTTCTGAAAGGTTGTATCATCAAGGATGGCACAAGTGTCATGCTCGTCGGTATCCACCTGATGCTCCCGGAGAATGGCATGGAAGCGAAGGGTAATTTTGGTAAGAAGCATTCGCCAGTCGATGCGGGCGTTCAAAAGTGCGCGATACAGCGTGTTCTTTGACACGGCGCAAAGTCCATGAAAATGATTGGAAGTGGCACTTGCAATCGTCTTTCCCCACAGGCGCATGATGAGGAGCGAGATGAAGAGGGAGGCCAAGGTATAGCCTTGAGCCTTCTCGAATTTGAGATTCCGAACGATTTTACCGATTCCCAATGCCTTCATGACGGCTAAAAGTTGCTCTTGGGCTTGTTCTTTAACGGATAAAACCTTGGTAAGTTCGTTCAAATTACCTATTTTTGCATCTATAACAGTATTCTTGTTTTCCATTGTAAATCAGTTGATTGAGCACCTCTAATTTACGAAGAAAATTTGAATTATTGTTACTTCCCACCCTCTTTATTGGGGGTGGGAAACTTTAGTAAATGTTGTAGAACTTGCATAAAATGTGCTGGTGAAAATTTGAGAATAGGGCGTTTTGCTAACAGGTCCTAAAAAACACTGGTTTATTGAGAAGTGAGTGCAAATAAAAGTGTATATTTGCACTCTATATAATAAGGAATTAATTTATGTCGTGCATTTTACATATTGAAACTTCAACGGAGGTATGTTCTGTTTCTGTAAGTCAGGATGGAACTTCTATCTTTTCGAAAGAGGACTTTAAGGGTCCGTCACATGCTGTCGTATTAGGTGTTTTTGTGGATGAGGCTTTATCTTTTATAGACAATCATGCCATACCATTGGATGCTGTAGCCGTAAGTTGTGGTCCGGGTTCGTATACAGGGCTTCGTATTGGTGTGTCTATGGCAAAAGGAATTTGTTACGGACGTAATATTCCGCTGATTGGAATTCCTACTCCGGAAGTAATGGCTGTTCCTGTTCTATTGTTCGAGGATTTGCCGGAAGATGCATTGTTGTGTCCGATGATAGATGCCCGCCGTATGGAAGTATATGCAGCTATATACGATCGTGCTTTGAATGTAAAGCGTGAAATTGGAGCTGATATTATTGATGAAAATTCCTATGCCGGGTTTTTGGCAGAACATCCGGTTTATTTCTTTGGAAACGGAGCTGCCAAGTGTCGTGAAAAAATAACTCATCCTAATGCACATTTTATCGAAAATATTCATCCGCTGGCTAAATGGATGTTCCCTCTTGCCGAAAAAGCAATGGCAAAGGAAGACTTCAAGGATGTGGCTTATTTTGAACCTTTCTATTTGAAAGAGTTTGTCGCTTCTACTCCGAAGAAACTTTTGTAAGAATCTAAAAACGAAGAATTTGCGATAATATATATGGAATATAATACCCAGCAACGAAAATTACCACTTCCTGAGTATGGAAGAAGTGTGCAAAACATGGTAGACCATGCCCTGACAATTGAAAATCGTGAAGAGCGGCAGCGATGTGCCAATACCATTGTTAATATAATGGGAGGTATGTTTCCGCATTTGCGTGATGTAGAAGATTTCAAGCATAAGCTTTGGGATCATCTGGCCATTATGGCTGATTTCAAGTTGGATATTGATTATCCGGTGGATATTGTAAAAAAAGAAAGTCTGGAAGTAAAACCTGAACAGATTCCTTATTCTCAGAATAATATCCGTTATCGTCATTATGGACGCTTTGTTCAGGATATGATTAAAATTGCGATTGATTACGAGGAAGGCGAGGAAAAGAAGCAGCTGTTGAAACTGATTGCTAATCATATGAAAAAAGATTACCAGAATTGGAATAAGGATGGTGTGGAAGATCAGAAAATTCTGGATGACTTGTGTGAACTGTCAGGAGGCAAGATTAAGTTGTCGGCAGAAGATTTTCATTTGACAGAACAGCGTACGTTTACCCCTCGTCGTCGTCAGGTAAACAATAATCAGCAAAAAAGAAAATATTAATCTTAAATAACCGGTACTATGGCATCATTTGTAATAGAAGGCGGACACAAACTGCATGGGGAAATAGCTCCTCAGGGTGCAAAAAATGAAGTGTTGCAGGTGGTTTGTGCCACATTATTGACAGACGAAGAAGTAACAATCAGTAATATTCCGAATATTCTGGATGTGAATAATTTGATTCAGTTGCTTCGTGACATGGGAGTAAAGGTTTCTAAAAAGAGTGTAGATACATATTCGTTTAAGGCGGATGATGTAAATCTTGCTTATTTGGAAAGTGAAGAGTTCCTTACTCGTTGCTCGCGTTTGCGTGGCTCTGTCATGCTGGTAGGTCCTTTGGTTGCTCGTTTTGGACAAGCTATGATAGCCAAGCCGGGAGGAGATAAAATAGGTCGCCGCCGTTTGGATACTCACTTTCTGGGAATTCAGAAACTGGGAGCTTCGTTCAACTACGATGCAGTGAATGGCGTTTTTAAAATAACTGCCAGCCACTTGGAAGGAACGTATATGTTGCTTGATGAGGCTTCTGTAACAGGTACGGCAAATATTATTATGGCGGCTGTACTGGCTGAAGGAAAAACTACGATTTATAATGCTGCATGCGAACCTTATTTGCAGCAGTTATGTAAGATGCTGAATAGCATGGGAGCCAAGATTACAGGTATTGCTTCCAATTTGCTGACTATCGAAGGTGTGAAAAGTCTCAAAGGATGTACGCACCATGTATTGCCAGATATGATTGAAGTGGGAAGCTTTATCGGAATGGCAGCCATGACATCCAGTGAGGTCACTATCAAAAATGTATCTTACGAAAATCTGGGAATCATTCCTGATAGCTTCCGCCGCTTGGGTATCCGTCTGGAACAGCGAGGTGATGATATATTTGTACCTCAACAGGATCATTATGAGATTGAATCCTTTATCGACGGATCGATTATGACAATAGCTGATGCTCCCTGGCCGGGACTGACTCCCGACTTGTTGAGTGTGATGCTCGTGGTAGCTACTCAGGCTAAAGGAAGCGTATTGATTCATCAGAAAATGTTTGAAAGCCGTCTGTTCTTTGTCGATAAGTTGATTGACATGGGTGCACAGATCATTCTTTGTGATCCTCATCGTGCAGTTGTCATCGGACATGATCATAACTTCCGTTTAAGAGGAGGCAATATGACTTCGCCTGACATACGTGCAGGAATCGCATTGTTAATAGCTGCGCTGAGTGCAGAAGGCATCAGCCGTATTCATAATATAGAGCAGATAGATAGAGGCTATCAAAATATAGAACAGCGTTTGACAGCTTTAGGTGCTCGTATTACCCGAATAGAGTAAGTTTATGATTAAGAAAGAAGAAGTATATAAAATCGGGGTGATAAACAAACCTCACGGTATTAAAGGAGAAGTATCTTTTACATTCAACGATGATATTTTCGATCGTGTAGAGTGCGATTATCTGGTATTGTTGCTGGATGGCATCTTGGTTCCGTTTTTTATAGAAGAATATCGTTTCCGTTCGGATGATGTAGCTTTGGTAAAATTTGAAGGAATTGAAACAGCCGAACGCGCACGGATGCTGACTAATGTGGAGGTTTATTTCCCTAAAAAATACATGGATGAGCAAGATGAAATTACTTCTTGGAATTTCTTTACGGGATTCCAGGTTGAGGATATTCATCATGGCTGTTTGGGGGAAATTGTTGCCGTTGATGATTCTACGATGAATGTTTTGTTTGTCATAGAAAAAGACGGTGACGAACTTTTGCTTCCTGCCCACGAGGAATTTATTATCGATTTGGATAGAGAGAACAGAGTTCTGAAAGTAGATATACCGGACGGATTGTTGGAATAAACATAAGATAATGAGAAAGACAAGAAAAGGTCGTAAAGCTTTTTGGCATAATATTAAGTTTAAATATAAACTGACTATTATCAATGAAAATACCTTGGAAGAGGTAGTGGGCATTCATGTGTCTAAGTTGAACGGCTTGTCTGTGCTGTTGTCAGTATGTACAGTAATTTTTCTGATAGCAGCTGCCATTATTGCTTTTACTCCGCTGCGAAACTATCTTCCCGGATATATGAACAGTGAAGTCCGTTCTCAGATCGTTGCCAATGCCTTACGGGCGGATTCGCTACAGGCTGCTCTTGAACGCCAGAGCCGTTATGTGATGAATATTCAGGATATCTTGAGTGGACAAGTTAAGGCGGATACGGTTCAGTCTATTGATTCGCTGACCGATCTTCGTGCTGAAAAACTGATGGAGCGCTCTAAAGAAGAAGAGGAGTTCCGTAAGCAGTATGAAGAAAAAGAAAGATATAATCTGACAGCTGTAACTGATGTGCGCGATGCTGCGGGATTGATATTTTACCGCCCGTTGCGTGGTGTGATGTCTGCGGGATTTAGTCCGGAGAAGCGTCATTTCGGGATCGATTTGACAGCAAGTCCTAATGAAAGTATTCTTGCTACCCTCGATGGTACTGTTATCATGTCTGCTTATACGGCAGAGTGGGGGTATGTAATACAAATACAGCATCCGCAGAATTTTATTTCTGTATATAAACATTGTGGTTCACTGATGAAACACGAGGGTGAAAAAGTCAAAGGTGGAGAGGTGATTGCTTTAATAGGACAGTCGGAAACAGAAGATAATCAGCCTCATCTGCATTTTGAATTATGGCATAAGGGAAATCCTATTAATCCAGAAAAGTACGTGGTATTTTAATTATGAAGAAACAAATAGCAATATTAGGTTCTACTGGTTCTATCGGGACGCAGGCTTTACAAGTGATAGAGGAACATCCCGATTTATATGAAGCTTATGTGTTGACTGCTAATAATAAAGTCGATTTGCTTATCGAACAGGCACGGAAGTTTCGTCCTGAAGCTGTTGTTATTGCTAACGAAGACAAATATTTGCAGCTGAAGGAAGCATTGTCTGATTTGCCTATAAAAGTCTATGCCGGAGCAGATGCTATTTGCCAGGTTGTAGAGTCACAGCCGATAGATATTGTGTTGACGGCTATGATTGGATATGCCGGATTGCGTCCGACAATGAGCGCGATTCGTGCTGGAAAGATTATTGCACTTGCAAATAAGGAAACAATGGTTGTTGCTGGTGAGCTGATCAATGCTTTGGCAAACGAGTATCATACTCCTATATTACCTGTCGATTCAGAGCATTCGGCTATATTCCAATGTCTGGAAATGAATAATCCGTTGGAAAAGATTATTCTCACCGCTTCAGGAGGTCCGTTCCGTACGTTTACGATGGAGCAGTTGCAGACGGTCACTAAGGAACAGGCATTAAAGCATCCCAACTGGAGCATGGGAGCGAAAATCACAATCGACTCTGCTTCGATGATGAATAAGGGGTTTGAAGTAATAGAGGCAAAATGGTTGTTTGGTGTACGCCCAGAACAGATAGAAGTCGTTGTTCATCCTCAATCTGTGATACATTCGATGGTTGAGTTTGAAGATGGTGCAGTGAAAGCTCAATTGGGAGTTCCTGATATGCGCCTGCCTATACAATATGCATTTTCATATCCTCAGCGCATACGTTCGTCTTTCGACCGTTTGGACTTTATGAAATGTAACAGCTTGACTTTTGAGGCTCCGGATACCAAACGCTTCCGCAATTTAGCTTTAGCTTATGAAGCTTTGCATCAGGGTGGTAATATGCCTTGCATTGTCAATGCTGCGAATGAAGTTGTTGTTGCATCGTTCTTGAAAGACCAGATATCATTCTTAGGTATGAGTGATGTAATAGAAAAAACGATGCAGCGTGTTCCTTTCATTGCTGCACCTACTTACGAAGATTATGTTTCGACTGATGCAGAAACACGTCGTATTGCAGCTGAGATGGTAATAAATGGAATGAAGTAACAGAATATATTAACATTACAAAATAGAAAAGTAGACTTTAGATGGAAACATTTTTGATTCGTGCCCTTCAGCTTATTCTCAGCTTGTCGTTGCTGGTGATTATACATGAAGGAGGACACTTTTTCTTTGCGCGTCTTTTTAAAATACGAGTAGAGAAGTTTTATATCTTTTTTGATCCTTGGTTTTCACTGTTTAAGTTTAAGCCAAAGAACAGTGATACGGAATATGGAGTAGGATGGTTGCCGCTAGGGGGATATTGCAAGATCTCGGGTATGATTGATGAATCAATGGATACCGAGCAAATGAAACAGCCTGCTCAGCCTTGGGAGTTCCGCTCCAAACCGGCATGGCAGCGATTGCTGGTGATGGTGGGAGGTGTATTGATGAACTTCCTGCTGGCCTTGTTTATCTATTCGATGATTCTTTATACATGGGGAGATTCTTACATCGCCTTGAAAGACATGACCTATGGTATGAAGTTCAATGAAACAGCTCAGCAGATTGGATTCCGTGATGGAGATATTCTGAAGAGTGCAGACGATAAGGAACTGGTTCGCTTTGATATGGATATGCTTCGTGACATTGTAGAAGCTCGTGAAGTTACAGTACTTCGCAATGGTGAAGAGAAAAAAATTCTGATGCCTGAGTTGAGCTTGCTTGATGTTGCAAAAGAAGATCCGATGTTTGTGGCAACTTTCCGTCCGAATATAGTCGACTCTGTATTGGCTGGTGGAGGATTTGCTAAAGCGGGCATTCAGAAAGGTGATTCACTGCTTGCTTTTAATGGTACTCCATTGAATTCTTGGAATGAATTTATGGATGAAATGGGCAAGCTCCGTTCTAAGGCTGAATTAGAAAAGAAGACCTCTGCATCCTTCTCACTGGTCTATTCGCGTCAAGGTGTGAGAGATACGGTAACCGTTCAGACCAATGAACAGTTTATGGTAGATGCAGTAGGTGGACTGGTAAGCTATAAGGAAACCAATTTAAGTTACGGATTCTTCGAGTCATTCCCTGCCGGAGTAACTTTAGGAATAAACACCTTGAAAGGCTATGTAAACGATATGAAGTATGTCTTTACTAAAGAAGGTGCCAAGAGTGTAGGAGGATTCGGAACCATTGGAAGTATCTTCCCTAAGGTTTGGGATTGGCAGCGTTTCTGGGAAATGACAGCTTTCCTTTCTATTATTTTGGCGTTTATGAATATCCTGCCGATTCCGGCACTCGATGGCGGTCATGTATTGTTCTTGCTATACGAAATCATCGCTCGTCGTAAGCCAAGCGACAAATTTCTGGAGTATGCTCAGATGGTGGGAATGTTCTTGCTCTTTGCTTTACTGATTTGGGCAAACTTCAATGATGTACTGAGATTTTTATTCTAATTTATAAATAGGTAAAGGCACTGTTTATTCCGCTTTTTATCAAGAAAAACGGATATAATCAGTGCCTGAATTGTATATTGAAAGTTATGAGGAAATCAATTTTTAGTGTTTTGTTTTGGGGCGGTATGTGCCTATGTGCTACGGCGTTGTCCGCACAGGAAAGATTGCCTGAGTATTTGCAGGCAGAGAAATTTACCCAAAGTAAACTGAATACAATGCTTTTCTCGACTACGGTTGATCCGCATTGGTTTCAGCAGGGAAATAGTTTTTGGTTCGAATATAAAACCAGTGAAGGTACATTCTGGTTTGTTGTAGACCCGAATTCAAGAACAAAAAAGCAATTGTTCGATCGTGACGAACTAGCTTCTCAGTTGACAGAAATTGTACACGATCCGTTCGAGGCTCGTCATTTGCCGATTCGTAATCTGAAAGCGAAAGAAGACGGACGGACATTTACTTTCGAGGTTGAGTCTTCTCAAGAGGTAAAGCCAGCAAAAGGCGAAAAGAAGAAACCGGAGAAAAAAGTCTTTTATTTTTCGTATGACTATCCGACACGTAAACTCACTCAGCTGACAGAAGAGGCAAAAGAACCGAAAAAGCTTTCGTGGGCTTCTGTTTCTCCCGATGGAAAGACTGTTGTCTATGCTAAAGACTGCAATTTATTCCGTATGAGCATGGAAGATTACCGGAAGGCGCAGAAAGATGAAAAAGACAGCACAATTGTAGAAATTCAGTTGACAAAAGACGGAACAGAACATTTTGGCTATGGCATTCCGTACAGTATATTGAATACGGATACACTTTGTAACGGTAAACGTCGAGGTGTATGGGGATATTGGTCGCCCGATTCAAAGCATTTTGTAACTATTGTATCTGATGACCGTAAAGTCAAAGATCTTTGGGTTATCAATTCTGTTGCTCAGCCTCGTCCTACACTCGAGACTTATCGCTATCAGATGCCTGGAGAGATGGAAGCTCCCGAAGAGCATTTGTATGTATTTGATATGGTGAACAATACTCGTAAGGAGATAAAGGTGTCAGCCTGGAAAAACCAGAGCTTAGGCTTGGAAGCACGTCCGTATGAGCAAAAGCAGCGTGATGCAGAGTTTATTTCTCCTGTATGGCAGGGAGATAATACTCGCTTCTTCCTGACGCGGAGTAGCCGTGACTTGCATCGTATTGATGTCTGTACGTATACCATCGGACAGGATTCTATTGTTCCAGTTGTAAAGGAACGTATGAATACTTATCAGGAAACTCGTCCGATTTATGTATTGAATGGTGGAAAGGAGTTTGTACAGTGGAGTGAACGCGACGGATGGGCTCATCTTTATTTATATGATGATCGGGGCAATTTGAAAAATCGTATAACGAAAGGTCCCTGGCATGTAGAGCGCGTTGTGAAAATAGATGAGGCTACCCGTACTATTTATTTTGTTGCTAACGGACGTGAAAACGGAGAAAATCCATATTACGAACATTTATATAAGGTGAATGCTGATGGAAGCGGCTTGAAACAGCTGACCAAAGGTGATTTTTTCCATCAGGTAGAGGTTGATGATGATGCTCGCTTCATTGTTGATAATTATTCACGGGTCAATACTGTTCCATGCGCTGATTTGATAGACCGGAATGGAAATAAGGTAATGACGATTCAGGAAAGCGATTTCTCTCAATTGAAAGCAGCTGGTTATCAGTTCCCGGAACTCTTTACAGTGAAGGCTGCCGATGGTGTGACCGACTTGTATGGAGTAATGTATAAACCTTATGATTTTGATTCGACGAAAGTATATCCTATTATCGATTATGTTTATCCGGGACCTCAGGTAGAAGCTGTTTATTATCCGTTTACTCGTATGAGTGTACGTACTGACCGTCTGGCACAGGCTGGGTTTATTGTCATTTCCGTAGGACAGAGAGGTGGACATCCCAGTCGTTCGAAATGGTATCATAACTATGGATATGGAAATATGCGTGACTATCCACTAGCTGATCATAAGGCTGCTGTGGAACAACTTGCGGCACGCTATAAGTTTATTGACATTGACCGAGTAGGTATTCATGGACATTCAGGAGGAGGCTTCATGTCGACAGCGGCTATTTGTCAGTATCCCGACTTTTATAAGGCTGCTGTTTCGTGTGCGGGAAACCATGATAACCGTATTTATAACCGTTGGTGGAGTGAAACGCATCATGGGGTGAAAGAGGAAATTTCAGAAAAGGGTGATACTACATTTGCATATAAGATTGCTACTAATCCGGAAATCGTGAAGCAATTGAAGGGACATCTTATGTTGGTACACGGAGATATTGATAATAATGTTCATCCGGCAAATACGATTCGTGTCGTTGATGCTTTGATTCGTGCCAACAAACGTTTTGATATGCTCTTGCTTCCCGGACAGCGTCACGGATTTGGAGATATGAATGAATATTTTTATTGGCGTTTGGTAGACTTTTTCTCAGAACATTTAAAAGGAAAAAGTGAAACCTCAGTTGATATTCCGCAACGGTAGACTGAATATAAAATTTAAACGATAAACATGAATGTCAAAATAGAAGAAAGTTGGCGTAAGCGTTTGCAAGAAGAATTTGATAAGCCTTATTTTCGGCAGCTGACTGATTTTGTAAGGAGCGAGTATGCACATGAGCATGTATTGCCTCACGGTTCGCAGATTTTTCATATGTTCAATGTTTGTCCGTTTGAAAAAGTAAAAGTTGTAATCTTAGGACAGGATCCTTATCCAACTCCTGGACAATATTATGGAGTCTGTTTTTCTGTACCGGAAGGGACGGCTATTCCAGCATCGCTAATGAATATCTTTAAAGAAATTCATCAGGATTTAGGAAAGCCGATACCTGAATCCGGAAATTTAGACAGGTGGGTAGAGCAGGGAGTTTTCTCTATGAATTCTGTACTTACTGTCAGAGCGTATCAAACAGGCTCTCACCGGAATAGAGGATGGGAAATCTTTACGGACGCAGTTATTAAAAAGTTAAGTGACGAACGTGAAAATTTGGTATTTATGTTGTGGGGAAGTTATGCAAAATCGAAAGCTTCTCTGATTGATGCTTCCAAGCATTGCATTTTGATGACAGTTCATCCATCTCCTCGGTCTGCTGATTATGGCTTCTTTGGCTGTAAACATTTTAGCAAGGCTAATGAATATTTGAAGAGTAAAGGGCTGAAAGAGATTGAATGGTGATGTACATTTTCTATCATTAAAGCTGAGTTGACTTCCCTGAAAAGTTACTAACTACGGAGATTATAATGAAAGAGCCATATCAAAAACTCCATTGCGGAGGAATGATATGGCTCTTTTTATGATAGAAAAGTAATTTTCTTGCAGTTAGATATTCATTCTCACAAAGTAGAATTTATTTCTGCTTATATGAAAACTGTTAACCTTTACTCGTCTTTTATTACCCAGCGAGGATCGTGCGGGATGATGATACGCGGATTATAATGCATACCTTCTTTGTCTGGTATACGAATGTAATATACATTTTTTCCATGTACCGGAAGTGAACTGCTACGTATCCATGGATTCATATTCCTCAAAAGTGAATAAGTAATGCCTCTGCCTTTGGCAAAGCGAGGTAAGTCATCTATACTTTCTTCTACTTTAATCTCGTGATATGGGATGATGGGATATAAATCACACGCACGCAGCCGGAAGCCGAATTTCTGCGGGTTGGAAAACATAATTTTTGCAGCAAGAATACGATAAACATAACGTGCTGTTTCTTCTACGAGCTGAAGATCGAGTGCATCTTCCTCATATTGACGTTCCAGTTCGCGTGAGATACGCCCCTGTCCGGCATTGTATGATGCAGCTACACTAACCCAATTGCCAAAGCGAGCGTAAGCCTGTTTCAGATATTTACATGCGGCACGTGTTGATTTCTCTACATGATAGCGCTCGTCTACACTATGTCCTACTTCCAGACCAAATTCACGACCGGTTCCCGGCATAAACTGCCATAACCCTGCGGCTCCGGCTCCGGAACGTGCCAATGGGTTATTGTTGCTTTCTATAGACATCAAGTATTTAAAGTCATCTGGAATACCATTTTCTTGAAGGATAGATTCTACAATCGGGAAGTAGCGATTGGCTCTTTTAATCATCTGTATAGAAGTGCTGTGCATATACGTGAAAGCCAAAAGCTCGCGATCAATTCGTTCTCGTCTGTCAAATCGGGTCAGATCAATATTTTCTCCACAAAACATGATGCTTTGGGGTATGTCCTGACAACTATATGTCAAGGCTGTGGTCGAAAAGAATCCTTGGGCAGCAATTGGCGTGATACCTATAGGTAAACAAGTTGCCAAAAGCATAATAATTATTGAGAAACGAACAGGAGTGTGTTTTGATATGGTTAGATTCATCATGTTATACAATTTCTTATGTTGCCCCAATAGACATCTTATTCTTCAAGGGAAAAGCTTTTCAAAATATTCTCAGGTGTATTATCTTGTTTGTCTGTATAGGTTATGGATACATAGAATCCGCTACTTCCGTCTTTAGTGAGCAGATACGAATATATACATTGTTCGGTTTCACAATTGCCTTTTAATTGTGCACCGTAAAATTGAGGTAATTCAAAAGTGGTTACAGGAGTCTGGTTTGTGACTTCATCGTCGGAAGCAATGTTTTTCAATTCCTGAGATAGTTCCGAACGTTTTATGCCTTCTCCTTCCAGTAATTGCACTGTAATGTAATAAGTAGGGGTACTGATGATATATCCCTCTTCTGAATCATCCTCTACATTAAAGCCTGCGGGAGCTTTAAAACTGATCCCGTAGGCCTTCCATGTTGTCGATTGTAATGTTTGCGCATTCATTCCGAATGCAGAAAAAGCTAGAACAGCCATAGCTGTGAAGATCCTTCTTTTCATACTTTTCTTTCTGATACTACTTTTTTAGCATAAACTTCTTCCTCCTTATTAACCATTACCAGTACATCTCCAGTTGGTAAGTAGGGAGAAGTTACAGCTGATAATGTTTCATCCTTCAGCATAGCTGACACTCCGGCTGATTCTAACAAACCTTTTACTAATTCTGCTTCCCAGAGGCTGCCTCTGAAAACTTCAATTAATGATCCGTACGTTTTAGTTTCCATAGCTTGTTGTTTTGGTGGTTAATAAAAAGGATTGATACTCTCTGTATGTTTATCCAAAGATAAGAAAGTTTTCGTAATATCTTCATATAAAAAACAGAAAAAGAGTACAAGTCATAGAAATAATGATATTTTTGCATGAAATCATAATGTTGTATAATCAAATAGTCATATGAATATAGAAGCTGTTTTACACGATGTACGTAAGGCCTCATCTCGGCTGGCATTGTTGGATGAGAAGCAAATAAATGAAATACTGCTTGCTGTAGCAGATGCAGCAATGGAGCATTGTGAAGATATTTTAAAAGCGAATGTGGAAGATTTAGGTCGTATGGATGTTGCGAATCCGAAATATGACCGTCTGAAACTGACAAAAGAACGCCTGGAGGCTATTGCTGCCGATATGCGAAATGTTGCAGCTTTACCATCTCCTTTGGGACGGATCTTGGAAGAAAGTGTTCGCCCTAATGGATTACACTTAAAAAAGATAAGTGTTCCTTTCGGAGTTATCGGTATCATCTATGAAGCACGTCCTAACGTTAGCTTTGATGTATTTTCGCTTTGCTTTAAAAGTGGAAATGCTTGTGTGTTGAAAGGAGGAAGTGATGCCGATTGTTCGAATAGGGCGATTGTTAAGGTGATACATGAAGTGCTTGAACGGTTTGGTGTTGACACTCATATCGTCGAACTGCTTCCTGCTGGTCGTGAGGCTACAACTGAACTACTTCATGCCGAAGGATTGGTCGATTTGATTATTCCTCGAGGAAGCAGTGGGCTTATTGAGTATGTACGTCGTGAGGCAACTGTTCCTGTGATAGAAACTGGAGCTGGAGTTTGTCATACTTATTTCGATGCTTCAGGTGATATAGTAAAAGGTACAGCAATTATTAATAATGCGAAAACCCGTCGGGTGAGTGTATGCAATGCACTCGACTGCTTGTTAATTCATGCTTCCCGCTTATCCGATTTGCCGGCTCTTTGTGCACCCCTGCAAAATAGCCATGTAATAATTTATGCAGATGAACTGGCTTATGAAGCTTTGTGTGGAAATTACCCTGCTGAACTGCTTTGCCGTGCTACCCCCGAAAGTTTTGGAAAAGAATTCTTGGATTATAAAATGGCTGTCCGTACAGTCGCTGATATAGATGAGGCCCTCTCGCATATTTATACATACAGTTCAAAGCATAGTGAATGTATTGTTGCAGAAGATCAGCAGGCTGCTTCTTATTTTGCCTGCATGGTAGATGCAGCCTGTGTATATACCAACGCACCCACCTCATTTACAGATGGTGCGCAGTTTGGATTAGGAGCAGAAATCGGTATAAGTACGCAAAAATTACATGCAAGAGGACCGATGGGATTGAGGGAAATAACTACCTATAAGTGGTTGGTTGAAGGTAATGGACAGATACGTAAATAGAATATTTTTGCAATATTTCTAGCAAAAATACTATTTTGTTGTATTTTTATAGTATATTTGCCATGCTATTATTAATTTATATACAGTAAGTCGTATGAGAACTTATACTAATGTATTCGATCTGGGCGATTTGAAGACTGCCCTTTCTGAAGCTTTCGAAATAAAGAAAGACCGTTATAAATATGAATCACTGGGTAAACATCGTACTTGTTTGCTGATTTTCTTTAACAACAGTTTGCGTACTCGCCTTAGTACTCAAAAAGCAGCACGTAATTTAGGTATGGATGTAATTGTACTCGATGTGAACCAGGGAGCCTGGAAGCTTGAAACGGAACGTGGGGTAATAATGGATGGTGACAAGAGTGAACATCTGCTTGAAGCTATTCCTGTAATGGCATCTTATTGTGATATTATTGGTGTACGTTCATTTGCACGTTTCGAAAGCAGAGAAGACGATTATACTGAAAAAATATTGAATCAGTTTATCCAATATTCCGGCAAACCGGTATTTTCGATGGAAGCCGCAACTGGACACCCGCTTCAGGCTTTTGCTGATTTGATAACTATCGAAGAATATAAAAAGAAGGAGCGTCCGAAAGTTGTTCTTACCTGGGCTCCTCATCCTCGTGCACTGCCTCAGGCCGTTCCTAATTCATTTGCCGATTTTATGAATGAAGCTGATGTGGATTTTGTAATTACCCATCCCGAAGGATATGAGCTTGACCCGAAGTTTGTGCGTGGAGCACATGTGGAATATGATCAGATGAAAGCATTCGAAGGAGCTGACTTTATTTATGCCAAGAACTGGGCATGTCCGGGAGTAACCAATCCTGCCGATTATGGTAAGATTTTGAGTAAGGATATGAGTTGGACAGTAGATGCGGCTCATATGGCTGCTACAAATAATGCTTTCTTCATGCATTGCTTGCCTGTACGTCGTAATTTGATCGTGACAGATGATGTGATAGAAGCTCCTACTTCATTAGTGATTCCAGAAGCTGCTAACCGTGAAATCTCAGCAACAGTTGTATTGAAGCGTATGCTTCAAGAACTGAAATAAGGTTGCATTTATAAAATGTTGTTCCGAAACTCGAGTTTTGTAAGGGTAAATTTCGGATAGCAAGAAACTATAAAATAAGCCTGTCATTCCACAAACGGATATGGCAGGCTTATTTCATTATGGATGAAGCTTCATATATGGATTATACATTCATCTTCATGAGAAATAGAATATTCTCCTTGATTTATTTATAATTCGATATCTTTACCAGACTCTTTCCAGTAATCAAACCCTTTATCCAGGTTGTAAACTTTAAATCCTTTTTGAGTCAGTAGACGTGCTGCATTGCGGCTTCTTCTTCCACTTTTGCAATATACGGCAACCGGACGCTCTTTGTCGAGAAGCTCATCTGCTTCTGCCGAAAATTTATCATCCAATACATTAATGTTCAGACTTCCGGGAATATGGCCCTGACTGTATTCGGCTACGGTACGTACGTCTACTCTCTGTATGTTTTCATCTTGTATAAGTTTTTCGAAATCATCAGAAGACAGATTCTTGAATTTGTCTTGCGCCTTTGCACTGCATGCAAATAATCCGAACAGGCAGGCACATACAAAAAACATAAAGTAAATACTCTTTATCATAGTGCTTATTGTTTATTCTTATTGATAATCAAATTCTCGATAAGTTTCTCCTTCTTTGTATGTATTGAGGTTGAAACGGATTTTATCTCCTTTCCGCAGTAACTGGAGATAATTTTTTAGTGGAACTGACAGATATACTTGTTTGGTAAAAGCTTCGTAATCATTGTTTCTATCGTGAAATAGACGTAGATTCAGTGTTTGTGTTCCACTTTGGTCTGAGGTAATTCCTTCATCAACAAAATGGTATAAATGACTCAGCTCCTTATATTGTACAAGCAGTATCATATTCAGATATTCTCCTGATAACCATATGCTTTGTATATCTACAGGATCTGTTTTTATATTACCTTTAAAATCGGATGCTGGAAGTGGATTTACCGACAGTACAAGTTGGCATGAATATAATTGGGCAACATTTCCTTTGCCATTTTCTTGTGTGATAGGTTCGTAAATAGATATAGTACGGTAAAGCGTATCGGCAACCAACCCTCCAAGGCCGTCGCGTTGCAACACTGAGTATATAGTCCCGTCGTCGGCTACTAGTTGTGAAATTGTTCCATCATTGTTTGTCTGTGCACCGATAAATTCAGTTACCACACTGGGATATACATAGTCTTCTTCCTTGCATCCTTCGCAAAGAAAGATGCAAAAAAGAAGAGCCATTACTATCACTTGTTTCATACTTTCAGAGCTTTCTGATGGTTGAGTGCCGGATTGGCATACATAGTCAGCATGCAACGGCGCAGGAAGGCTTCATCCTTGTCAGGTAACTGAATCATATCCAATTTTTTCTGCAAGTAAGTTTCGAAGCGGACCTTATCTTCTTCCGTATATTGACCGGCAAAAGTATCTTTTCCTTCCAGCAAATCACAGGCCACATAATTTCCCGGGTATATCCGGTAATTACGGTGAATATGCAGGTCGATTAGTTCAGATATTTTTGAGAAGACTTCTGTTTTAGGCAATCCGCGTAAGGCTTCCAGCTCATCGTTGATACAAGGACCTGTCTGGAAGTGTACTTTACCTTTATAGCCGAATATACCGGTCTGCATATTGTTCAAGTCGTCTTGCTGACTTTTCTTGAAGCCTTCAATGTCTCGTTTCTGCTGCATTTCCTGGGCTTTCAGATAGTCACACGGATCGTATTCATAAGATAGACTGGTAGGAACGATATTCAGTTCTTTCAGTCTGTCTATGATATTTCCCTCACCTGCCATGGCAAGCATTTTCAGTACGCTGTCTTGTGTGCGGTCGTTGGAATCTTTGGCTCTTCCTTCCCGCTGTGCAATCCATACGTTCTCCTTTTTTTCAGTTACAGCAAAATGAATATAGCGTGACATTCGGGCCGATGATTCCAGCATCTGACGCATCGATAAGGCACGTTGCACAATGAATGACTTATTTACGCGCACCAGCTTCTTGATCCATGGATAAATCAGCAGGTTGTCTCCGATAGCAATTTCCACTGTTGTAGGGAAATTATTATCTATTAGTCCGACAGACAAGAAACCAGGATCGAGTACGATATCACGATGGTTTGAAATGAACGTATAATTTCTGTTCTTGTCATCCAATGATGATGTATCCATGTCAAATCCGTCGCTGTGCTTATCTATGATTCCGTGAAGCAAGCTGTAGAAAAATGTCTTCTGTACATCCAGGTTAGTCTTGCACTGGTGCAGCTGTGCGGCAAGCATCTCGATAGGAATACCGGGAATGACATTGGTGAGCACTGCCTGGAACGAGGGGTCGGCTAGCAATTCCTCGAATACTTGTGGAAGTTCTTCGGGTGAATAGGGACGAATGTCGTCAAATTCGGCAGGTATGTTCATGTTTTCTTATTTTTTCAGTCACAATTCAAATATACGTAATTTCTCGTTATTTCTGAAACGAATCTTCGATAATATCTGTCATAACCTCTTTGATATCGATACCTGCTGCACGAACCTGCTGAGGGATGAAGCTGGTTGCTGTCATTCCAGGAGTTGTATTGATTTCCAGCATGTTGATTTTTTCTCCTTCCGTGATAATGTAATCCACGCGTACGATACCTTTGCAACCCAGAATATCGTAGACTGCCGAAGTCAGTTTTTGTACACGGTCAGTCAGTTCAGGACTAAGACGTGCCGGAGTTATTTCTGTAACTTCACCGTTGTATTTGGCATTGTAATCGAAAAACTCATTTTTGCTTACCACTTCAGTAATAGGGAATACTACCGATTTATCTTTTGTCTTATAACATCCGTTGGCAAGTTCGATACCGTCCATGAAAGCCTCTATCATGACGTCGTCCGATTCGGCAAAAGCCTTTTCCAAAGCAGGCTGTATCTGTTCGGCAGTTTTTACTTTGGTTACTCCAAAGCTGGAGCCACTTGCGTTAGGTTTGATGAAGCAAGGCAAACCAATTTTTTCGATAACATCTTCATTACTTATTCCATGATGTTTATTTACCAGCATAGATTCTGCTACGCGTACACCAAATCCTTTCAGATACTGATTGAGGGTAAATTTACTGAATGTCATGGCCGATACCAGTACGTCGCACGTAGAGTAGGGGATGCCTAGCAGTTCGAAATAACCTTGAAGGATACCGTTCTCTCCCGGAGTACCGTGGATAGTAATGTATGCAAAGTCAGGTTTTACCTTCTGACCGTCGTGACTGAAGCTGAAATCATTCTTGTCAATTTGTGCACGGCTTCCGTCGGGCAACAGTGCTTCCCATTTCTCTTTGGTAAGTTCTACTATATATAAGGTGTACTTATCTTTGTCGATAAAAGAGTATATGCCTTCTGCACTGCGCATGGAAACATCATGTTCCGAAGAGTCACCTCCGGCTACAATAGCGATAATGCGTTTCATAATTTGTTTGTTATTCTTCTCTGTTACTTATATAAGTTCTCCATTTATCCAGCAGACGAGTCATGTCTTCAGGAAGTTCGGAGGTGAAAAACATCTCTTTGCCTGTGCGTGGGTGAACAAATCCCAGTGTTTTGGCATGAAGTGCCTGACGAGGACAAATGTCGAAGCAGTTGTTTACGAATTGTTTGTATTTGCTGAAATGAGTGCCTTTCAGAATCTCATGGCCACCGTAACGTTCGTCGTTGAACAATACATGTCCGATGTGCTTCATGTGCACACGGATCTGGTGGGTACGTCCGGTTTCGAGTACACATTTCACAAGTGTGACATATCCCAGACGTTCCAGTACTTGATAGTGCGTAACTGCATGTTTTCCCTGAGTCGGATCGCTCATGACAGCCATTTGCATACGGTCTTTGGGGTTACGTCCGATGTTTCCGGTAATTGTACCTTCATCTTCTTCTACGATTCCCCATACCAGGGCATTATATTCACGTTTGGTCGTTTTATTGTAGAACTGCATGCCCAGACTGGTTTTGGCATCCGGAGTCTTGGCTACTACCAGAAGGCCCGAAGTATCTTTGTCGATACGGTGAACCAGTCCTACTTGCGGGTCGTTGGGGTCATAAGAGGGGACATCACGCAAATGCCAGGCAATGGCATTAACCAATGTACCGTGATAGTTTCCACACCCTGGATGAACAACCAGACCGGCAGGTTTATTGATAACCATCAGGTCATTGTCTTCGTATACAATGTCCAGCGGGATATCTTCTGGGATAATGTCGTTCTCGTAGCGCGGACGATCCATCATGACAGTCAGCACATCAAGCGGTTTTACCTTATAGCTGCTTTTTACCGGTTTTCCGTTTGCCATCACAAAGCCTGCATCTGCTGCTGTCTGAATGCGGTTGCGGGATGCATTGACAATGCGTTCGAACAAATATTTGTCGATACGTACCGGTGTCTGTCCTTTATCTACTACAACTCGGAAATGTTCGTATAATTCGGAGGTACGTTCTACCGGCTCTATATCGTCCAGTGAGTCGTCCAGTTCGTTTATATAGTCTTCTGCCATTTATTTCTTGAGCTTTTAAATCTTTACTTAGAACCAAGAATCATCTACGGTAGGAGCTTCGTCTTCAGAAGAGTTCATTTCTATCTGCATGTTCAGCGAATCCATACTTAATGAATCACGCATCTGAGTACTTCCGATACATAGTGTAAGCAGAGCTTCACTTGGCACTTTGTCGCCAGCTTTCAAGGCTCTTCCTCTATACTTGATACCATACACCCAGTCCTGCTCACCGGCAACCATTTCTGGTTCGGTCAGCTTGAAACCCATTGCTTTCAGCTTGGCAGCTGCCTGGCGCATGGAGCTGTTGTCTATTACGTCTGGTATCTTAATTTTGGGAACTTCGTTTGTGTTAATTGTCAGATAGATGGTTCTTCCTTTCTTGACTCTCAGGCCACCGGCCGGAGCCTGGTCGAGTACAATTCCGGCAGGCAGTTCTTTTACATAATTGGAGTCGATAACGATTCCCTGCATGAACTGTTGGTTCAACAACAGTTGTGCCTGATCTAAATTCTTATTCTTTACATTAGGCACTACATACGATTCTCCGTGGTGTGTATAAAGATCAAGTCCCCAGAGAGTTCCAAATACGGCAACTACAATGACGATAATCATTGCAATGATATTGAGCCAGAAAAAACGGTTATTTTTGAATGAAAAGAAGTTTTTCAGTGTTACCATAACTTTTTATCTATATAATTTCTGCAAAGATACAATTTTTTCTTTTCCTAGTTGCGTTGAGAAAAGAAAAGCCGCAAAACGCTATCTCAGCATTTTGCGGCCTTCTTAATTCTTTCTGTCTAACGTACTTATGCTTTAACGCCGTTGTATTCGTCTGATACAGTCAATTTTTTACGACCTTTAGCACGACGTGCAGCCAATACTCGGCGACCGTTTGCAGTAGCCATTCTTTCGCGGAAACCGTGTTTGTTTCTTCTCTTTCTGTTAGAGGGTTGGTAAGTTCTTTTCATTTTCGTATATACTATTTATGTTATTATTCTATGCGTTCGGGCTGCAAAATTAGTGACTTTTTTTAAATAAACCAATAGCTAAGTCATTTTTAGACAAATCTTTTTGTGTTTTTTCATGATTTAGATTAATTTTGTGGCGGATTTATTACGCAACAATCAATAATAACATATAATAAAAGGATTTAGTTATGATTAATGCTCAAGACATTAAGATCGGAACAGCTATCCGTATGGATGGAAAGTTGTATTTCTGTATCGACTTTTTGCATGTAAAACCGGGTAAAGGAAACACTTTCATGCGTACAAAACTGAAAGATGTTGTAGACGGTTATGTATTGGAACGCCGTTTCAACATTGGTGAAAAACTGGAAGATGTACGTGTAGAACGTCGTCCGTACCAGTTCTTGTATAAAGAAGGTGAAGATTATATCTTCATGAATCAGGAAACTTACGAACAAGTGCCTATCGCTCACGATTTGATTGAAGGTGTTGACTTCTTGAAAGAAGAAATGGTTGTAGATGTTGTTTCTGATGCTTCTACTGAAACTATCTTGTTCGCTGAATTGCCGGTTAAGGTTCAGTTGAAGGTTACTTATACAGAACCGGGACTGAAAGGTGATACTGCTACAAATGCTACTAAACCTGCAACTGTTGAAACTGGTGCTACTGTACGTGTGCCTTTGTTCATCAATCAGGACGAAATCATCGAAGTTGATACTCGCGATGGTTCTTACGTAGGTCGTGTAAAAGCATAATCTATCGGAGTTATATATAATAAGGTATATAAACTCAAAAGCCATTCCTGCATGTTGCGGGAATGGCTTTTCGTTTGTCATTAGTTGTCAGAACAGAACAAGCCCTACAGATAGTGCTGTAAACTCGGGACTGTATGCCGTATCGAGTACCTTGCACGGGCTGTATTTTACATAGAATCCTACACTCTTGTAGCCGATAGAGGCTTGAAGATCAACGGTCACCGGAGTCTGGTGGATATTGTTGTCTGTCAGTTTGTATTCTTGACCGTCCAGTTTGTACCGTGTTTTTAGACTGGCATGCGTATTGAAATTGACGATTGCGCCCAGACTGAAACTGAACTTATTTCTTGTTTCATGAGTAAACATGATTGGTACTGCCCAGCTGAATACCTTAATACGTGAAAACTGAATATCAGCTCCCTCGGGATAGCTGTCGATATACATATCTGTTCCAGCATCTTTTACGAAGCGATGTTTGCCGGTCATCCGGTAATTGCGCCAGCTGCATGCCAGTCCGATGGAAAGAGAGGTTTCCGTATTCCAGGGATAATAAGCCTAACCGAATGTTGGAGTTGTAATTTCCCACGATGAGCCCATGCTTACATCCATGTTGTCGGGGGCTCCTTGCACGGTAGAAAGTCCTATTTTGAAGTCTTTAACTACAAATTCGTTTCTTTTATGTCTTTGTTCCGGTGTCCGTTTCCTGAATGGAATATTAAAATCCCAGTTGCCACTACGTTCTTTGGTGACCGAAACATCCGAAGGCGATATTTCTACTTCGCGGACATAACGGAAACTTGGATTGTCTTTCTTTCCGTCGATTTCTACCATAAGACGGTTGTCCGATTCTGTAATTGTTACCCGTTCTGGATTTTCTACACTCATTACATTCTCAACCTTTAATGAATCTTTACTTTCGGCATATCCGCTTGCTGCAACCAGCAGTGTTGCTACAAGCAAAATTATTTTTTTCATATCTTTATAGTGTTTTGTTTTTATCTTATTTGAACATCTGTTTCAACTCTTCCAGTGTTACCTGTCCTTCCATATATACAACAGTTACTTCCGGCTTCTTGTTGCTGTTAGGAACTACCGAAGTGTTCCGGTAAAACAAGTAGCGGTAACTTTCGTTTTTGGGTGGAAAGCAGAAAAAACCGTAATATAGCCGTGTGCCTACTTTTCCTACCTCCTTATCGACAGCTGTTTCTGCATCCTGACTGACGAGTGCTTCTATTTCTTTGAATAGTGTCGGAGCGTCGGTTACTATCAGGCTGCGGAAAAGGGTCAGATGATATTTTTTCAGTTCCTTCCCTTTGATAAGAACTTCTACCGCCCGCTTATCCTGCTTGAAACGGCCGTCGAACAAGGCTTCCACATGCATGCCTTTCTGTGCCCACAGAGGTAGCACAGCCAGCATGGTTATTCCTAGTATAATCCATCGTCTTATCATATATTTCATTCTTTTTGATTGTCAACTGATACGGATTCGCCTGCCTCGAGTGTCTGGAATATATCAGACAGTTGCTCTTGCACTGTTTCCTGCGGTGAAGCATGCTTTACTTTTTCTATTGATTTCATTGCTTCCGAAAGAACGATTTCCTTGTCTGTGCAACGTTCGCCATTGATATAAGCTACACATACGTTCGTTCTTTCCGACAGTTGCCAGGCAGCTGTCAGTGCGATAATGCCGGTTATTGCTGCGGCTGCTGCATAATATCTCAGTCGCACGCTATGTGTACGATGCTTGTGGTATATGGCACGTCCGGTAGCGGTGTATCCCATTACGGCACGAAGTTCGTCGAACTCCTTGCCTTGTGCGGCAGGAGTGGCCAGAAAGCGTGCCAGCGCTTCTTCTTCGGCCTCGGTAGTTTCTGCTTCGAAGTAGCGTTCTGCCAACTCTTTCCACTGTTGAAAAGTCCGTTCGTATTCTTTCATCGTTCCATTTGTTTTAGGTAACATTCTCTGATTTCTTTTCTTGCTCTCGAAAGTTGCATGCGTACTGCCGGTTCCTGCATGCCCAGTATATCGGCTATCTCATTGTATTTTTTCCCTTCGTATTCTTTCATGTGTAGAATCTGTTGCTGAAGTGGAGTCAGTCTGAGTTCGATAATGCGTTCCACCATACGGAAACGTTCTTCTTTCTCCATACTCTCAGCCGTAGAATCGGAAATAGATTCATCCCGGTTCTCGTCCAGCTCTACGGTAGGCAGGTGATTCCGTCTGCGTAATGTGTCGATGCACAGGTTTTTTACCGTTACTACCGTAAGTGCTTCAGCTTCTTCTCGTGAACCGATCTGGTCAGCATGTTTCCACAGGCGGAAGAAAGCCTCCTGAAGAGCATCGTCAGCATCTTCCTTATTCGGCAGGAAGCGCATGGCTAGCCTGAGAAAACCTTTTCTCAGTTCTGTGAAAGTCGATGTCAGTGTTTCTTTACTCATGCTTTTATATCGGATCGTACGAATTGTTTTCAAAAAGGTAAACGTAAAGCTATATCTTTTGTAACAGAAAGAATGAAAAAAAATCTTTTTTTGTGTATTCGAGTTAGGAAAATCCTTGTCGTAAAGCGAGATATTTGTTACAAAAAAACTCATGACGAGGCTTTGTCAATTATTTGCTGAATTTATCGGGAAAATATCTCGATGTTTTTTTATTTTTTGTACAAAAGATAAATGAAATATGCTGATGTTTTTGGGGGATGTTCTTGTAATGAATGGGAAATGTTGAATAAACTTCTATAAATTAAAATATACTTTAAAGAAAGACGTATATTTGTAACAGAAACCGAAAATACAGATTATGAGATATTCTTTTATCGTTCCCGTTTACAACCGTCCGGATGAGGTGGATGAATTGCTGCAAAGTCTTACGAAGCAAACCCTTGGTGATTTTGAAGTATTGGTTATAGAAGATGGTTCGTCTGTACCCTGTGAAGATGTGGTAGAGAAATACCATACACAGCTGGATGTACATTATTATAATAAGCCGAATTCAGGACCGGGGCAGACGCGTAACTTTGGAGCAGAACGCAGTCGGGGAGAATATCTGTTGATCCTGGATTCGGATTGTGTATTACCTCCGGGGTATCTTGCTGCTGTCGATGAAGAGTTGAAACGTGAGCCTGCTGATGCTTTTGGAGGACCAGACCGTGCACACGATTCTTTCTCGGCTACACAGAAAGCGATAAATTATGCCATGACCTCTTTCTTTACTACAGGAGGTATTCGTGGCGGGAAAAAGAAAATGGATAAGTTTTATCCCAGAAGTTTCAATATGGGAGTACGTGCCGATGTATATCGCAAGTTGGGAGGTTTCTCGAAAATGCGTTTCGGCGAAGACATTGATTTCAGTATCCGGATATTTAAGGCCGGATGTCGTTGTCGCTTGTTTCCTGAAGCATGGGTGTGGCATAAACGCCGTACTGATCTGAAGAAGTTCTTCAAGCAGGTACATAATTCGGGTATCGCACGTATCAATTTATATAAAAAATATCCAGAATCGCTGAAACTGGTGCACATGCTTCCTGCTGCATTTACGGTAGGGGTAGTGCTGGTGCTGCTTGCTTCGCTGATATGTCCGTGGGCACTCTTGTTGCTTGCACTGTTCGCTCTGATTATATTTGTTGATTCTTCCATACAAAATAAAAGTTTGTATATCGGTATATTATCTGTCGTTGCTGCGTTTATACAGTTGACAGGTTATGGAACCGGTTTCTTGTCGGCATGGTGGAAACGCTGTGTGCGGGGTAAAGGAGCCTTTTCCGCCTTCGAGAAGAACTTTTATGAGTAAATGGGTAATAATAAACTGACAATCAACCAATGGGCGGAGGAGGACCGCCCGCGTGAAAAAATGATGCAGCACGGCGCTGCTGCTTTGTCGAATGCCGAACTGCTGGCTATTCTGATAGGTTCAGGAAATACGGAAGATTCTGCGGTGGAGCTGATGCGAAAGGTGCTCGGCGACTATCGTAACAGTCTGAGTGAACTGGGGAAGACAACTATCGATGAACTTTGCCGCTATAAGGGAATAGGTCCGGCAAAGGCAATTACTATTCTAGCTGCTTCGGAAATAGGCAGACGGCGGCTGGAGGAGGAGCCGTTGGAAAGAAAACAAATCAGATGCTCCAAAGATATATATGAGGTGTTTTATCCGTTGATGTGCGACCTTCCGGTGGAGGAGTGCTGGGTGCTGTTGCTCAATCAGTCATCGAAAATCATAGACCGTATTTGTATCAGTCGTGGCGGACTTGCTTCCACACAGGTGGATGTCCGTTGTATTTTGCGTGAGGCTCTGCTCAAACGGGCGGTATCCATGGTACTTTGCCATAATCACCCTTCTGGAAACACATCGCCCAGCCGCGATGACGACCGTCTGACAGAAGCGTTGAGGCGGGCAGCCGAGGTGATGAATATCCGCTTGCTCGATCATCTGGTAATAACCGATGGCGGCTATTATAGCTATTGCGATGAGGGAAGGATATGAGTGTATTTTCGTTATTCCATTTTTTTATTACATTTGCACATGTAACTAAAAGCGTGCTTTATGGATAACGAAACTAAACTGAAAGTAGAAGAAAGTATTGTAGAAATGCTGAAAACCGTATACGATCCGGAGATTCCAGTCAACGTATACGATTTGGGACTGATATATAAAATAGACTTGCAGGATGATGGTGAGGTTGTGATTGACATGACACTGACTGCTCCCAACTGTCCGGCTGCCGACTTCATTATGGAGGATATCCGCCAGAAAATAGAATCGGTAGAAGGTGTGAAAGCTGCTCAAATTAATCTGGTGTTCGAACCTGAATGGGATAAGGACATGATGACCGAGGAGGCAAAACTGGAACTGGGTTTTCTTTGATAAACATAAACTGAGTCTATGAATACGAAACGTATGCTTCTGATTGCGGGAACGGCCGGGTTGTTTGCCGGAAGTTTGTCTGCTCAGGTAGCAACAGTCGAGGGCAGGCTGTCGGGAATAGACAGTGATACATTGCTTGTAGATTATTTCCCCATATCCGATTTGAAGCGTGAGAACCTGAAAACGGATGCAGTAGCCATACGACAGAGGCACTTTACGTATAAAGTGGAGACAGGTAATATGCCTGCTGAAATGTATTTTTACGCCAAGCCTAAAAGTGGTGAGGCTTCTTCGTTGCGCAAAACAGTCAGCGTAGTCGCTTTTCCGGGTGAAACCGTTCAGCTGACAGGTTCCATAGATGATTATCAGGCAGAAGGGAATGTATTCCATAAGAATTATGCCGAAGCTGCAGAAGGGTGGAAGTCTGCTCAACAGCGGATGGAAGCTACGACAGAAGTTATCATGAAGATGCAGCAGGAAGGACAGTTGAATCCTCAGCGTATTGACTCGCTGCGTCAGATTTATCAACCGATAGCCGATGAAATAAGCAATTGTAAGGAACAGTACATCCGTAAGTATCCCGATAGTGATGTTTCCGTGTATCTGCTTGCTGGTCTGGGGGGTGCTCGCGCCAAGGTTTTGCTGCCTCTTGTGGGCGAAAAGGCAAAGACGGGGCCGATGTCTTCGCTTTATCTTGCCATGCAGGATGCTTTGAAGGAGGCAGAAGCACGTAAGGCTGCTTCTCAAAATATCAAAGAAGGAAAAGAAGCTCCCGAGTTTGTGCTGAAAGATATCAATGGGAAGGATTTTGCTCTTTCGTCGCTGCGAGGCAAATATGTGGTGCTGGACTTTTGGGGAAGCTGGTGCGGCTGGTGCATTAAGGGGCTGCCTGATATGAAGAAGGCTTACGAAAAGTATAAAGACCGGATGGAGATTGTAGGCATAGACTGCGGTGATACGGAAAAGAAATGGAAGGCTGCTGTTGCCGAGCATGAAATTCCTTGGCTGCATGTACGCAATGCGGGACAGGAAGATTTGACCGTAGTGTACGCCGTTAAAGGATTTCCTACAAAAATTGTGATAGATCCTCAGGGTAAAATAGCCCGGGTTGTGGTAGGTGAAGATCCTGCTTTCTATACGTATCTGGATTCATTGTTCAAACTCTAAATATAGCAAAATGAAGAATGTGTATTTCCTTTCCGATGCCCATCTGGGCTCACGTGCGATAGCGCATAGTCGTACGCAGGAACGTCGGCTGGTTAGCTTTCTCGACAGTATCAAGAACCGGGCGGCTGCTGTTTATCTGCTGGGCGATATGTTTGACTTCTGGTACGAATTCAAGCTTGTTGTTCCGAAAGGATATACCCGTTTTCTGGGAAAAATATCCGAGTTGACCGATATGGGAGTAGAGGTGCATTTCTTTATCGGTAATCATGATATCTGGTGTGGTGACTATCTGGAAAAGGAGTGTGGCGTTACGATTCATCGTGAACCGCTGACTTGCGAGATTTATGGCAAGGAATTTTTCCTGGCTCATGGCGACGGTCTGGGTGATGGTGACCGTAAGTTTAAACTACTTCGTACAATGTTTCATAGTAAAACGTTGCAACGTATGTTTTCAATGCTGCATCCTCGCTGGAGTATTGAGTTTGGTCTGGAGTGGGCAAAACATAGTCGCCTGAAACGAAAAGATGGAAAAGAACCGGAATATATGGGTGAAGATAAAGAACCTTTGGTGTTATTTACCAAGGAGTATCTGAAGACACATCCGGATATTAATTACTTTATCTACGGACATCGTCATATCGTACTCGATCTGATGCTGAGCCGTTCATCACGAATGATGATTCTGGGTGACTGGATTAATGAATTTTCGTATGCAGTATTCGATGGCGAGTCAATGTTCTTGGAACAGTATATCGAGGGAGAAACTTCTGTACGATAAGAGTGTATTTATACATAACAAAAGCCTGCCAGACATTGTCCAGCAGGCTTCTATTTTTATATAGGGTAAGGTTGCTTTATCGAGCTATCTCTCCACTTTCATGTTTAGCCAGCAAGCCTTCTACTTCAGATACTTTTACGATGTTATAGTCGCCGGCAATTGTATTTTTCAGAACAGAAGCTGCGGTTGAGAAGTCTACACGTTTCTGTTCATCCTCGTAAGCATGTTGTGCATACAGCATAGCACCGCAGAATGCATCACCCACACCAACGCAGTCGATAACGTTGTCGATATCGAATACTCGTGTATATTTCATGCTGCCATTAGAGTAAAGCACTCCGGCAAAGGTATGATGTTCCGAGCTCATCACGTTACGCAGGGCAATATATATGTATTTGCAATTTGGAATTTGCTGACTGATTGCCTTACAAAACTCTTCGTAAGCTTTTACATCGTATGTTTCGCCACTTTTTGTTGCCTTAAATCCTGGGGCAGGAATTCCAGTCAGCAAAGCATATTCTCCTTCACTACCAAACATGATATCACTGCTCACCATCAGTGGACGAAGCACTTCTTGTGCACTCTTACCATAATTCCAAAGGTTCTTTCGGTAGTTTATGTCGTATGAAATGGTCAGTCCCATTTCCTTGGCAACGGTAATAGCTTCTTTGCATACCTCTGCAAGTCCCGGAGTCAGTGCTGCATCTATGCCCGACCAGTGGAAAATTGCAGCGTCGGCAAATGCTGCATGCCAGTCTATCATTCCAGATTTCAGTTCGGAGAAAGCAGAACCCTCACGGTCGTAAATGACTTTTGAGTTACGCATGGCAGCGGCTTTTTCCATGTAATAAGTTCCCAGACGGTGTCCGCCGATCAGGATATGTCGTGTTCCGATATTGTGTGAACGCAATTCGGCCAGACATGTTTCTCCTAGAGCGTTATCTGGAAGGCGGGTAATATATTCTACATCTCCTCCAAAGTTGGCGATGGAGATGGCTACATTGGCTTCGCTACCGCCGTAGTTGACCAGGAACTCACGGCTTTGTTGCATACGTAAGTTATCCGGGGTAGTAAGGCGAAGCATGATTTCACCAAAGGTTACGATTTTCTTTTTCATAATAGAGGCGTGTTTCTTGTTGTTTTGATGGCATAAAAAAAGAAGACATTCCATATAAGTCTTTCTTTTTTGCTCGCTGCAAAGATAAGAAAACTTATGAGGAATATCCTCTTTTTTAAGCTATTTAAGGTATGCTGTTCCTTATTTGTTCATGCTGTTCAGTATGTCCATAGTGTCTGTTGCAATCATCAGCTCTTCGTCTGTCGGGATAACTACAACTTTTACTTTAGAATCGTCGGTAGAAATGATCGCTTCTTTGCTGCGAACTTTGTTCTTTTCCGGATCGATCTTGACGCCCAGGTAGCCCAGTGTCTTACAAACGCCGGCACGAGCTGTAGCCTGATTTTCACCAACACCACCAGTAAACAAGATTACATCTACACCGTCCATTGCAGCTGCGTATGCACCGATGTATTTAGTGATGCGGTAGAAATACATGTTTTCTGTAAGGATGGCACGTTCTTCTCCTCTGGCTACTGCATCTTCCAGTTCACGCATATCACTTGATTTTTCGAACATTCCCAATACACCGCTCTTCTTGTTCAGCAGAGTAGACATTTCATCAGGTGTAAGGCCTTCTTTTTTCATGATATAAGTGATAGCACCACCGTCGATATCACCGCAACGTGTACCCATCATCAGACCTTCCAGCGGAGTCAGTCCCATAGTAGTATCGATACATTTACCGTCTTTTACCGCAGCGATAGAACCACCGTTTCCGATGTGGCAAGTGATGATCTTGGAACCTTCTTGTGGAATACCCAGATATTCGCATACACGTTTTGATACATAGCGATGAGATGTTCCGTGGAAACCATAACGGCGGATACCATATTTTTCGAAATATTTGTAAGGTATCGGATACAGATATGCATAGTCGGGCATAGTCTGGTGGAAAGCAGTATCGAATACAGCTACCTGTGGTACTTCAGGCAACAGTTTCTGTACAGCATAGATACCTTTCAGGTTTGCTGGATTGTGCAACGGACCCAGGTCGCAGCATTCTTCTACAGCTGCAATAACAGCGTCGTCAATCAATACAGAACCGCTGAATTTTGTTCCTCCGTGCAATACACGATGACCTACTGCTTTGATTTCGTGCAAGTTATTTACTGCGCCGTATTCTGCGTTAGTCAGTGTGTCGAAAATAAACTGTACACCTGTAGTATGTTCAGGTACGTCCTTTTCAAGGATTTTCTTTTCTCCGTTAGGCAAAGTCAACTTCAGGAAAGAGCCTGGCAGACCGATTTTTTCGATACCTCCTTGTGCGAGGACTTCTTTGGTAGTCATTTCGAACAATTTGTACTTGATTGATGAACTACCGCAGTTGAGTACTAATACTTTCATATATGAATTTTATTGTTTTATTAATGTGAAATAAAAACAGTTGTCATTCAGAACGAGATTGCATTGAATGACGTCTGAATGACAATGCTGTATAAATTAAGTTCCTAATTATTGAGCTTTTGCTGCAATAGCCTGGTTGGCTGTGATAGCGATCATCTTGTAAACGTCGTCGATAGAGCATCCGCGTGACAAATCGTTTACTGGGCGTGCGATACCTTGCAGGATAGGTCCTACAGCAGTAGCGTGTCCTAAACGTTCAACCAGTTTATAAGAAATGTTACCTACTTCCAGACATGGAACAACCAATACGTTAGCTTTTCCTGCGATTTCAGAACCTGGAGCTTTGCTTGCACCTACTCTTGGAACCAGGGCAGCATCTGCTTGCAGTTCACCGTCGATCTTCAATGCTGGATCCATTTCTTTAGCAATCTTCAATGCTTCTACTACTTTGTCTACAACTTCATGTTTAGCAGAACCTTTAGTTGAGAAGCTCAGCATAGCTACACGTGGATCAAGTCCGGCAACTGCTTTAGCTGTCTGTGCTGTACAGATTGCGATTTGAGCCAATTGGTTTGCATCTGGAACAGGAGTTACGGCTACGTCACCCATTACCAATACACCATTGTCACCACATTCTGGAGCATGAGTCAAAAGCAGCATGGCACCAGATACGCAAGTAATGCCCGGAGCTGTTTTGATAATTTGCAATGCAGGGCGCAGAACGTCGCCGGTAGTATTGCGTGCACCAGCCAACTGACCGTCAGCATCGCCCGCTTTGATAATCAAACAGCCCAAGTATAATGGATTGAGAACCAGTTTACGGGCTTCTTCGATAGTCATTCCTTTTTTCTTGCGAAGTTCGCATAACAAATGTGCGTATTCTTCTTGTTTCGGATGGTTTTCCGGATCGATGATTGTTGCTTTATGGATATTTCCTAAGCCCCATTCTTTTGCCAGACCCATGATTTCATCGGGATTTCCCAACAGAATCAGCTCAGCTACACCATCTGTCAATATCTGATTGGCAGCTTTTAAAGTACGTTCTTCAGTTCCTTCCGGAAGCACAATGCGCTGTTTGTTTGCTTTAGCGCGTTCAACGATTTGACTAATTAAATCCATGACTTAATGAATATATTTATTATATGTGATTCTTTTATCGTGCGCGATAACAAGAAGTATATATCGCACTGCAAAAATACGCATTTTTGTAATATCTAGTTTGCAAAAGCGAGTTTTTTTTCTCCTAAAGTATGCAAAAAACTTATGTTTAATAGCAGAAGAAATAAAAAAGGCCACTTTCGATACAGCGTTTTCTCCTATTGTGTAACTTTACGTTCGTTTTTCAAGATAATATTAATAGGTATGATTCGTCAATGTTCTATCCTTTTTGGATGTTTGGCGTTAGGTGAACTGATAGTTTATCTGACGGGAATTAAGCTGCCGTCGAGTATTATTGGCATGCTTTTACTTACGTTATTTTTACAGTTAGGTTGGATAAAACTGCACTGGGTGCAGGGATTGTCCGATTTCTTAGTAGCTAATCTGGGCTTTTTCTTCGTTCCTTCGGGGGTGGCGCTGATGTTATATTTTGACATTATTGCTGCCGAGTTCTGGCCTATTGTCATTGCTACTTTAGTAAGTACGGTATTAGTGTTAGTTGTTACAGGTTGGGTTCATCAATTGGTTCGTAAGTATGGAATATTTAGAAAGTAAATTCTTTTTGCTCGCCATTACGTTTGGATTCTTTTTTCTTTCCAAACAGTTGCAGAAAAAAACAGGTTTGATTATTCTTAATCCGATATTGATAGCGATTGCCTTGCTGATTTGTTTTCTGAAACTGACAAATGTTTCGTATGAAAAATATTATGAAGCAGGTTCCTTGATTGAGTTCTGGTTGAAGCCGGCAGTTGTAGCACTGGGGGTTCCCTTGTATCTACAATTACGCATGATAAAAAAACAATTAATGCCGATAATTGTTTCTCAATTAGCAGGCTGTCTTGTCGGACTAGTATCGGTTACTATTATAGCAAAACTGCTGGGAGCTTCTCCAGAGGTTATCATGTCGTTAGCTCCAAAGTCGGTGACGACTCCGATTGCGATGGAAGTTTCGGATGCAGTAGGCGGAATACCTTCTCTTACTGCAGCGGTAGTGATTGTTGTAGGACTATTTGGTGCTATTTGTGGTTTTAAGGTACTTCAGGTAGGACATGTTGGAAGTCCTATAGCGCAAGGGCTTTCGATGGGAACAGCTTCGCATGCGGTAGGAACATCGCGTGCTATGGAGGTCAGTGGAAAGTATGGAGCTTATGCCAGTTTGGGATTGACTCTGAACGGTATTTTGACTGCTTTGCTTACTCCGACTATCCTTCATCTGCTGGGGCTCTATTAAATTATAAAATCCAATGCGAGCATGTTTCGTGGAAGCGTGCCGATGTTTTTTAATATCGGTGCGTTTCTTTTTAAGCATGGTTACGCCTGAAAAATAAAAGAAATATAATATGATACCATTTAGACCCATAGAACTGGAAGATAAGGAAACTGTGCAGCGTTATACTTTAACAAGCAAGCGCCGTAACTGCGATTTGTCGTTTTCTAATCTGTATAGCTGGAGGTTTTTGTACCAGACGGAAATTGCTGAAATGGACGGCTTTCTGTTGTTCCGTTTTTATGCAGATAATGAACTGGCATATATGATGCCGGTGGGTGAAGGCGATGTACATCGAATTGTTGACGTGCTGATAGAGGATGCGCGCAGCAAAGGTGTTCCTTTCCGTTTGTTGGGTGTATGTAGCTATATGCGTGCAGAACTGGAAGCTGCTTTTCCGGGGCGTTTTACGTTTACAGCCGATCGTGATTATTTTGATTATGTATATCTTCGTTCTGATCTGGCAACGCTTCGTGGAAAAAAGTACCAGCCTAAACGGAATCATATCAATCGGTTTAAAGCAGCTTATCCTAATTATGAATATAAGGAGTTGACAGCCGAACTCGTCCCTGAGTGTCTGCGTCTGGAAAGCATGTGGTGTAAAGCAAACGACTGTGCAGAGAATGAAGCTCTGATAGCAGAACGGCGTTCGATGACTGATGCGTTGAAGCATATTAACGAACTGGATTTGCGAGGAGGAGTATTGCATGTTAACGGAGAGATTGTAGCATTTACTTTCGGAGCTCCTATAAACAATGAAACTTTCGATACTTGTGTAGAGAAAGCAAATACAGATATAGAAGGAGCCTATGCTATGATTAACAATGAGTTTGCTAATCGTATTCCGGAACAGTACATTTATATCAACCGTGAGGAAGACCTGGGGCTGGAAGGACTGCGTAAGGCTAAATTGTCTTATTATCCAGAAACTCTTCTTGAAAAATATATCGTGGAATTACAATGAGCGTAAAAGAACAAGTCAGGCAACTTTGGGAAACTTGCTTCAATGATGATGAAGCATTTGTAGACCTTTATTTCCGTTTACGTTATACCGACCAGATTAATAAAGCGATAATAGAAGATGGTAAGGTGATTTCTGCGCTTCAGATGATATCTTATCCGATGACATTTTGTGGCCGGACGGTAGCTGCTTCATATATATCGGGCGCTTGTACTCATCCTGATTATCGGGCAAGAGGGGCTATGCGTCGCCTGCTTGAGGAAACACATCGTTCCATGTTCGATGAGGGAATCGTGTTTTCAACACTAATTCCTGCCGAAGATTGGTTGAAAGGATATTATGCTCGCTCAGGCTACGCGACTTGTTTCCGTTATGGTGTGCTGAAAAAAGTTATCAACAGTTATGAACAACCTGTTAATAACTCTGTATCATATCTGAAAATGAGTAAGATAGATCTGTTGAAAAACCCTGAAGAAACAATTTATCCATACTTTAATGAACAAATGAACAGGCGGTCGTGCTGCATACAGCACACCTTTGATGATTTCCATGTTGTACTGTCTGATCTGGCTTTGAGCAAAGGTGATGTATGGACAATTTATAAAGGTGATGTCTTGTCCGGACTTATCTTTTGCCTGATGCAGGAAAAGACACTTTCTGTCAAAGAAATACTTCTGTCTGACGAGGCGGACCTGACAGTTGCATTACATCAACTCGCTGCTTTTTATCAAGCTGAAACCATGACATGCATACTTCCTTTTGCTGACGAGATGCATGAATTAGGCATGGCACGCTTAATAAATGTTCCTGCTTGCCTTGAGTTGTATGCTGCTGTTTATCAAGGGGAGGAACTCTGTATTCATCTGCAAGGAGACGAGGTTATCGGAGAAAACAATGGATATTACACGGTTTCTCCGGGGAAGATGATACAAGGTTATCAGATGGGAAAAGAGTATGTTTGTGTCACAATAAGCGAGCTGACTGCTCTTGTACTGAAAGACCTTCATCCCTATATGAGCCTGATGTTGGATTAATCCTTAAAGCTCATCTTCACTCGTAAGCATTCTTTCCAGTTCCTCAGCCGTCAGTTTTAAGTAGAACTCACCCTGATAGGCTATGGAAATACCTCCGGTTTCCTCGGAAACGATAATTGCCATGGCATCTGTTTCCTGAGAAACTCCCAGTGCGGCACGGTGTCTTAGCCCCAACTCTTTCGGAATGTTCAGGTTATGTGATACCGGAAGAATACATCCGGCAGCCTTTATACGTTTGTTGCTGATAATCATAGCTCCATCGTGTAGCGGACTGTTTTTGAAAAAAATATTTTCTATCAGTCGCTGATTGATGTTCGCATCGATGATATCTCCTGTACGTGCGATGTCATCCAGTGGAAAATTCTTTTCGATGACAATCAGTGCGCCCACTTTTCCTTTACTCATGTTGAGGCAAGCCATGACAATAGGCATGATGGCCTCTTTGCTGTTGTCGTTCTTCTGACTTCCCTTAAAAAAGCGAAGCAGACTGCTTGTGCGGTGGCGTGAACCAAGCGAGAGCAGGAAGTGACGTATTTCATCCTGAAAGATTACAATCAGTGCAATGACTCCCACGCTTACCAGCTTATCGAATATCGAACCGAGCAGACGCATTTGCAGCACTTGCGATACGATAACCCAAATGACGATAAACACGAGAATTCCCGTAAATACATTGATTGATCCCGACGATTTCATCAGCTTGTAGGTTTTGTATAACAGAAACGCTACCAGCAGAATGTCGATAATATCTTTGACGCTAAGTATGGAAATATCGAAAGGCATAATTTTATATTTACAAACTTACAGGAGTTAACTTTTTCATGGCGGCAACTATTTTGACTGCTTCGGATGCGGCACGCACATCGTGTACACGCAGGATGTCGGCTCCTTTCATCAGGGCTATTGTGTTGACGACGCTTGTTCCGTTCAAGGCATCTTCCGGTTCTCCTCCCAGCAGGCGGTAAATCATCGACTTGCGTGAAACTCCTACCAGTACAGGCAGTTCGAATATCTGGAATTCTTCCATTTTGTCCAGTAGCTCGTAGTTGTGTTCCAGCGTCTTTCCGAATCCGAATCCCGGATCGATGATGATATCCTTGGCTTCCAGGTCACGCAGCTTCTGTACCTTTTCAGAAAAGTAATATAATACTTCTTTCAATACATTGTCATAGTGTGGAGCCTGCTGCATGTTTTGCGGAGTTCCCTGCATGTGCATCATGATGTAGGGGACACCGAGCCGGGCTACGGTTGCAAACATGTTTTCATCCATATTGCCCGCTGCTATATCGTTGATGATAGCTGCGCCGTACTCTTCTACACACATACGTGCAACATCTGCCCGGAACGTATCTACCGAAACAATGGCATCGGGACATTCGCGGAATACAATCTCCAGTCCGTGACGCAGACGAGACATTTCCTCCTCCGCACTGATATGTTCTGCATTGGAGCGTGATGAATAAGCTCCTACATCGATAATGCTTCCCCCTTCCGACACGATTTGAAGTGTACGTTCTGCAATTTCCGTTTCTGTCTGTTTCCGGCTTCCGGCATAAAAAGAATCGGGAGTAACATTCAGGATACCCATTACCTGCGGGTAGGATAAGTCCATTAACTGTCCCTTTACATTGATAAGTTTCGTGATACTGTTTTCCATGTCCGATGAATACGTCTTTAAGCGCTGCAAATGTACACACAATAATTTGTTTTTTCGCAGTCGCGGGAAATTAAATTACGTTATCTTTGTGCCGGAATATTTTGTTACAGAAAATATGGAAATAGCAGAATTATATAAATGTTTTATGGAATGCGGTAAGGTGACCACCGATAGCCGCAACTGTCCTGAGGGTTCTATGTTCATCGCCCTGAAAGGAGAAACTTTTAATGGCAATGCTTTTGCCGCACAGGCTTTGAAGCAGGGTTGCCGCTATGCTGTAATCGACGAATCTGAATATGCGGGTGAGGGTACAATTCTCGTAGACAACTGTTTGCAGGCTTTGCAACAACTGGCTAATTATCACCGCCGGCAACTGAAAACGCCGGTTATCGGCATTACAGGTACGAATGGAAAGACCACAACCAAAGAACTCATTTCTACGGTGCTGAGCCGGAAGTTCAATACATTATATACAGAAGGTAATTTCAATAATCACATCGGAGTACCGCTCACGTTGCTTCGTCTGACAAAAGAACACGAAATGGCGGTTGTCGAAATGGGTGCGAACCATCCGGGAGAAATAAAGACACTGGTACATATTGCCGAACCGGATTATGGAATTATAACAAATGTAGGCAAGGCTCACCTGCAAGGTTTCGGATCTTTCGAGGGAGTTATCCGCACGAAAGGAGAGTTGTACGATTTTCTGCGGGATAAAGGTGGAGCTACTATCTTTATCCAGAATGAAAATCCTTACCTGAATGGCATTGCCGAAGGGTTGACTTGTGTGCGTTACGGGCAGACTGCCGGTTTGTATGTCAGTGGAGAACTGATAAGCTGTTCACCTTTCCTGTCTTTCCGATGGACAGCAGAAGGAGTATCGCACGAGGTGAATACACATCTTATCGGCTCGTATAATTTGGATAATATGCTGGCAGCAGCAGCTATCGGACGTTACTTTGGAGTGTCTGATGATGATATCAGCAGTGCGCTGGCGTCGTATCTGCCTCACAATAACCGGTCGCAACTGAAAGAAACAGCCGATAATAAACTGATTGTGGATGCATATAATGCCAACCCGACCAGTATGATGGCTGCCTTGAAGAATTTCCGTCAGGTAGAAGCTCCGCATAAGATGGTGATTCTTGGCGATATGAAGGAATTGGGTGAAGCAAGTCGGGAAGAACATCAGAAGGTGGTAGATTATCTGAAGGAATGTGGTTTTGACCGTGTTGTTCTGGTTGGTCCCGAATTTGCAGCAGCCACTCATTCCTATCAGACTTTTCAGCATGTAGATGAAGTGCTGGCTGATATCCGGATGCATAAGCCTCAGGGATATTATATCCTGATAAAAGGTTCAAACAGCATGAAGTTGAGTCAGCTGCCTGAGTATTTGTAATGCACTGTTAATCAATTGATAAATTCTTCTTTTCGATAAAAGAATGATATTCTCGTAAGAAACGTATTATATTCTTGCTGACGTTTTAAAAAAATATCCTGATGTTTTCGGAAAAACATCAGGATATTTTTTTAAAATCTGTACAAACTTCGACAATCTTTGTACGAAAAAATAGGGCATTTTCGCTAGTTTGTGAAGCCTTTTTCTGAAGCTTTCAGTATGTATTCCTGAACTATAAACGGCTGTCTGCTCCCCACATCATTTTTTCCCGAAGCGTATTGAAGAAAGAGTGATGACAGCGTTTTACGATGCGTACGAAATAATCGGCACGGCGTACCGTCAGGCGGATTCCTTCGCGGCATGTTTCACTGCGTCCGTCTACGGCTACCAGAAAGTTGTGGCTTCGGCTTTCTACGTCGAGTGTGATTTCCCAGTCGTCGCGAATGACAATCGGGCGTACGTTCAGGCTGTGTGGAGCCACGGGAGTCAGACTGATAGTTCCGCTTTGCGGCACAAGAATCGGACCTCCTACACTGAGTGAATAACCTGTCGAGCCGGTGGGGGTTGCGATAATCAGGCCGTCTGCCTGATACGAACAGAGTGGCTCACTGTTTATGTAAGCCCGTATGGTAATCATCGACGAGCTGTCACGTTTCAGAATAGCTATTTCGTTCAGTCCGTAGGGATAGCCTTTCAGCACGTATCCTTCGGATGTCAGATGCAATACCCTGCGAGGTTCGGCAAGGTATTTCCCTTCGTAGATTTCATCGAAAGCCTCCTCCATCTGGTCGGGTGATATATCGGCAAGGAATCCCAGACGTCCGGTATTGATGCCCAGGATAGGAATTTCTTTTTTTCCTACACGGCTTGCTGCACGCAGAAAGGTTCCGTCGCCACCGATACTGAGTGCCATGTCTGCATTAAAGTCGTAACCTTTGAATATCTCCAGTCCGTCGAGGTTTGCTTTTGTATGCTGTTTTAAAAAGTCGTAAAACTCGTTGCTGATACAGATTTCGGCTCCTTTGCCACGCAATATCTCCAGCAAATGGGTGACATGTGCCGACTTATGTTCCTGATAAGTATTTCCAAAAAGGGCGAATCTGAGGTTGCGTTGCATATCTTGTAGCTTTTTTTATCAATCTTTTGTCACGTAAAGTTAACAGGTTTCTCGCAAAACCTGTTAACTTTGCAGGTTGTAGACGCAAAGATATAAAATAAATTCAATATGACTAAGCTAAGTGTGAATATAAACAAGGTAGCAACCTTGCGTAATGCTCGCGGGGGAAATAACCCGGATGTAGAAAAAGTGGCGTTGGATTGCGAGGCTTTCGGGGCCGAAGGGATTACGGTTCATCCTCGTTCCGATGAACGGCATATCCGCTATGCGGACGTGTTGGCTCTTCGTCCCATACTTCGTACGGAGTTTAATATCGAAGGATATCCTTCGAAAGAATTTATTGACCTGGTATTGAAGGTAAAACCGCATCAGGTAACGCTTGTTCCCGACGCTCCCGACCAGATTACTTCTAACTCGGGGTGGGATACTAAAAATAATCTTTCCTTCCTGACCGAACTGATGGATACTTTCGGAGAAGCAGGTATACGTACTTCTATTTTCGTAGGAACTGATACGGAAATGATAGAGTATGCGGCAAAAGCCGGAGCCGACCGTGTGGAACTTTATACAGAGCCTTATGCATCACAGTATGGAAAGAATCGCGAAGCTGCCATTGCTCCTTTCGTTGAGGCTGCAAAGGTAACCCGCAAGTTGGGAATGGGACTGAATGCCGGTCATGATCTCAGCCTTGAGAATCTTGCTTACTTTCATGAAAATATTCCATGGGTGGACGAAGTTTCCATCGGTCACGCATTGATTTGTGACGCACTCTATCTAGGACTTAAGAAAACTATTGAAGAATATAAAAATTGCCTTCGTTAAATTATGATTACAATGACACTGCTGGCAGCTGCACAGACCGTTGCCGACACCATGACGGGAAATAATCCCGTATTGACTCCTGTTGTATCGGGAGAATCGGAAATGAACCTTTGGGACATGGCTTGCAAAGGTGGTTGGATTATGATTGTACTGGCTCTGATGTCTGTCATAGCCTTTTATATCTTTTTTGAACGTGCGGTGGCTATCCGCAAGGCGGGTAAAGAAGACCCGTTGTTTATGGATCGTATCCGCGACTATATCAAGACTGGAGAAATCAAATCGGCAATCAATTACTGCCGTATAACCAATACTCCTTCTTCGCGTATGATTGAAAAAGGTATCATGCGTATGGGACGTCCGGTTGCCGATGTACAGGCTGCTATCGAGAATACCGGAAACATTGAAGTTGCAAAACTGGAAAACGGACTTTCTATTATGGCTACTATTTCCAGCGGTGCGCCGATGCTTGGTTTCCTGGGTACGGTAACTGGTATGGTTCGTGCTTTCTGGAATATGGCTAATGCCGGAAACAATATTGATATTACTCTGCTTTCGAGCGGTATCTATGAAGCGATGATTACCACTGTAGGCGGTCTGGTTGTGGGTATTGCTACCATGTTTGCTTACAATCATCTGGTATATCGCGTAGACAAGGTTGTAAGTCAGATGGAAGCTCGTACCATTGCTTTCATGGACTTGATGAACGAACCAAACGAAAAATAAGAAGCCTATGTCACTGAAAAGAAGACAGAAAATATCTCCGGCCTTCAGTATGTCGTCGATGACCGACCTCATCTTTTTGCTGCTGATATTTTTTATGATTACCTCTACGATGGTATCGCCGAATGCAATCAAGGTCTTGCTTCCGCAGGGTTCTGAGCAGACTTCGGCTAAGCCTATGGCGCGGGTAATTATCGATAAGGATTTGAATTATTACGGGGCGTTTGGTAATGAGGATGAAATGCCGCTTGCACTCGACGAAGTTCCTTCGTTCTTGCAAGAGTGTGCTGCGAAGGAACCGGAAATGTATGTGGCGCTTTACGCTGACGAGTCGATTCCGTATCGCGAAATTGTCCGTATCCTGAATATTGCCAACGAAAATCATTTTAGAATGGTTCTGGCTACTCGCCGCCCTGACAAACAGAATTAAAAAAGAATACAGTGAAGAAAAGTAAAGTAACCGGAATAATAGGAACGGTAGTGCTGCATATCTTTGTGGTACTATTGCTGCTCTTTTGCTCACTTACTCGTCCTGAGATACAAGAAGAAGGAGGTGTGCCGGTTATGCTTGGTAATACACAAATGGCTCAGGGAGATGCCGATCCGTATACAATGACGGAGGTTGATGTATTGCCGCAGCCGGAAACTTCTGTACCCGAACCGGAAGTAACTCCGGAACCGGAGGTGAAACAGCCTATGATTACGCAGGATGATGAACCTTCTATTCAGGTAAAAAAGGAAAAGCCGAAAGAAGAAAAACCTAAAAAAGAAGTTACTCCTAAAAAGAAGCAGGAAACAAAACCTGTTGTAACTAAACCCAAGGAAAAAACTGAAGCCGAAAAGCGTGCTGAAGAAGAACGTGCTGCTGCTCAGGCTGCTGCTAACAAGATTGCCGGGGCATTTGGTAAAGGATCTAAAATGGGTAGTAAAGGTTCGGCTACTTCCGGACAAGGCATAGAAGGCAGTCCGGATGGAAATGGAAATACGGGAAAGACCTCAGGAGTAGGAGGATATGGAACATTCGACTTGAACGGACGTTCTTTGGGACCTGGAGGATTGCCTGTTCCTGTATACAATGTACAGGATGAAGGAAGAGTTGTGGTTACTATCGTTGTAAATCCTGCCGGAAGAGTCATCAGCACGAGTATAAACAAACGGACCAATACGGTAAATCCCGCTTTGCGTCGTGCAGCAGAAGAGGCAGCTCGTCGAGCTCGGTTCAATTCGGTAGACGGTGTAAACAATCAGAGTGGTACGATAACCTATTACTTTAAGTTGAAATAAGACTATAAGCATATTTAAATTCATCATATTATGAAAACTATTTGTATCTTTTTGGCAGAAGGTTTCGAAGAAATGGAAGCCATGTTTCCACTCGATGTAATGCGTCGTGGGGGACTGAATGTAAAAACTGTGTCGGTAACAGGTGAAAAGACCGTTGTCAGCTCACATCAGGTTCCTATCGTTGCGGATATGCTGTTCGAGGATTTGAAGGAAGAAGATGTGGAAATGGTTGTTCTTCCGGGTGGACTTCCGGGAGCGACAAATCTGGATGCTCATGCAGGACTCGACAAGCTGATTATGAGTTTTGCTGCGGCAGGTAAACCTCTTGCTGCTATTTGTGCAGCTCCTATGGTATATGGCAAGCGTGGTTTGCTGAAAGGCAAGAAGGCTACTTGCTATCCGGGCTTCGACAAATATCTGGAAGGTGCAGAATATACAGGCAATATGGTTGAAGTTGTCGATAACTTTATCTTGGGTAAAGGTCCGGGTGCTGCTCCGGCTTTTGCTTTTGCTATTCTGGAAAAATATGCAGGAGCAGAAAAAGCTTTGGAAGTTAAAAAAGGAATGTTGCTTGCCTGATGAAGAAATATATCATTGTCGTAGCAGGAGGTAAAGGTTTACGCATGGGGGGAGATATACCCAAGCAGTTTATCCCGGTAAAGGGAAAGCCTGTACTGATGCGTACGCTGGAGGCTTTTTATGCTTACGATAAATGTATAAATATCATATTGGTACTTCCGGTAGACCAGCAGGACTACTGGAAGCGCCTTTGTGCGGAATATGGATTTACGCTTCCCCATCGTATCGCCAACGGCGGAGAAACTCGTTTTCATTCTGTAAAGAACGGACTGGCCTTGGTGGATGATAGGAATAGTGTAGTAGGAGTGCACGATGGTGTACGTCCTTTTGTTTCTCAGGAAGTGATAGCCGCCTGTTATGCTGCTGCTGAAGAAAGGCAAGCTGTAATTCCGGTTATTGATGTAGTGGAAACAGTCCGTCGGATAGAGGCAGACGAAAAGAGTGTGACTGTACCCCGCGACCGTTATAAACTGGTGCAGACTCCTCAGGTCTTTACTGCATCGTTACTGAAACAGGCTTACGGACAAACATATACTTCCGCTTTTACAGATGATGCTTCGGTAGTGGAGGCTTTGGGGCATCCTGTCTTCTTAATACCGGGAAATCGTGAAAATATAAAGCTTACTACTCCATTCGACTTGAAAGTTGCAGAAGTTCTGGTTTAAATAAATGTTCGATTTATCTACGCGTGACATAAAATATTTGCAAGGGGTGGGCCCGCAGCGTGCGGCCATACTGAACAAGGAACTGAATATCTATTCCTTTCGGGACTTGTTGTATTATTTTCCTTATAAGTATGTCGACCGTAGTCGTCTGTATTATGTTCATGAAATAGATGGAAATATGCCTTACATACAGTTAAAAGGTAAGGTACTCAGCTTTGAAACAATGGGTGAAGGTCGCCAGCGGCGTCTGGTCGGACATTTTTCCGACGGAACGGGTATTGTCGATCTGGTATGGTTTCAGGGACTGAAATTCATCATGGGGAAATATAAGGCAAATGAAGAATATATTGTCTTTGGCAAGCCGACCGTATTCAATGGACGAATAAATATAGCTCATCCAGATATTGATCCGGCACAGGAGCTTACTCTTTCTACAATGGGGCTTCAGCCTTATTATAATACGACCGAAAAGATGAAGCGCAGCAATCTCAATTCGCATGCGCTGGAAAAACTGATGAAAAATCTTTTCGGGGCGCTTCAGAAGGAGATCATTGAAGAAACCTTGAGTCCGCAACTAGTGGATCATTATCGGCTGATGCCGCTTACTGATGCGCTGTATAACATTCATTTCCCTCAGAACCCTGATTTGCTCCGCAGAGCACAATACCGTTTGAAGTTCGAGGAACTGTTTTATGTCCAGCTTAATATTCTTCGCTATACCAAAGAACGGAGAAATAAGTTCCGCGGACTGGTATTTGGCAAAGTAGGAGAGATATTCAATACTTTCTATTCGCAGAATCTTCCTTTTCAGCTTACTGGAGCACAGAAGCGAGTGATAAAGGAGATGCGCCGTGACATGGGAAGCGGAAGACAAATGAACCGTCTGCTACAAGGAGATGTGGGTAGCGGAAAAACACTTGTTGCCCTGATGACTATGCTGATTGCGCTGGACAACGGCTATCAGGCTTGCATGATGGCTCCTACAGAAATTCTGGCTACTCAGCATTATGAAACGATATGTCGTTTTCTGGCGGGTATGAATGTACGGGTGGAGCTGCTTACCGGAACAGTAAAAGGAAAGCGCCGGGAAACAATTCTGAAAGATCTGGTGACGGGAGATGTACATATCCTTATCGGTACTCATGCGGTAATAGAAGATACTGTCAACTTTTCTTCTTTGGGATTGGTGGTGATAGACGAACAACATCGTTTCGGAGTAGCCCAGCGTGCCAAGCTGTGGGCAAAAAATACCTGTCCGCCTCATGTCTTGGTTATGACGGCAACTCCTATCCCGCGTACACTTGCCATGACATTGTATGGCGATCTTGATGTTTCGGTTATCGACGAACTTCCTCCGGGGCGAAAACCTATTCAGACTGTTCATCAGTTTGACAATCGTCGTACTTCGATGTATGCTTTCATACGGAAGCAGATACAGGAAGGACGGCAGGCATATATTGTTTATCCGCTGATTCAGGAAAGCGAGAAGATGGATATCAAGAACCTGGAAGACGGGTATATGCATATCTGTGAAGAGTTTCCGGAGTATAAGGTGAGCAAGGTACATGGTAAAATGAAACCTGCAGAGAAAGATGAGGAGATGCAGCGTTTCTTGGCCAATGAAACTCAGATAATGGTAGCTACTACGGTGATTGAGGTGGGTGTGAACGTGCCCAATGCCTCGGTTATGGTGATAGAGAATGCGGAACGTTTCGGCTTGTCGCAGTTGCATCAGTTGCGCGGACGTGTAGGACGAGGAGCGGATCAGTCATATTGTATTCTGGTTACCGGATATAAGCTGACGGAAGAAACGCGTAAACGTATCGAAATCATGGTGCAAACGAATGATGGATTTGAGATTGCAGAGGCAGATTTGAAGTTGCGCGGTCCGGGTGATTTGGAAGGAACGCAGCAGAGTGGTGTAGCCTTCGATTTGAAAATTGCCGATATCGCCCGCGACGGACAGCTCTTACAGTTTGTACGTGAAATAGCCGAGCATCTGCTTGATGCCGATCCGAATGGAGAACGTCCGGAAAATGCGATTATATGGCAGCAGTTGAAGGAGCTTCGGAAAAAGAATGTGAACTGGTCGGTTATTTCGTAATCCTGTAAAAAAGGAAAATGTAAAGTACATGGTCCTTTAATTTTTTGTAAGTTTGTTATCGTCTGATAATCAGATTTAGGATAACTCAAAGAAATCTAAGATCATGGTACTGGAAGAAGAGAAAGAACGCAAGGTGGAGTGCTGGTTGAAACGCAAGCACGTTAATGTGGAAGAGATTGCAGGTTTCACGTTTATGCAATACTATAAGCCTCGTTCTAGCAAGTGCAAACCTTATTGGCGTTGTCTGGATGGATTGGGTGTGTTTATCTTTACTTTGAAGTCGGGTTTTGTACGTGGAGCACAATTGCAAGGTATGTGGTTGAATAGGGGATCTCGCCTGAACCCGGCCTGGATTGTGCAATATCTGTTGGCACGGCAAATTCCTTTTACCAATTATGAAACTTCCCTCAAGCAGGTGGATAGCTTGGCCGTAGTTCATGTTTATAATGAGTTTCCGAAGTGTATGCGTTCGCGTCGTAGGTGGGGAATTTTTGAGTTGTTGTTTGGGGCGTTTGTTTTCTTCTGGTCATGTTTGGTGATTTTTGGAACTCCTCATGTGTGGCTGGCGGGACTTTTAGTGTTATTGATTGGAATAGGGCATGTAGGACTTTCATTATTTACACTTTATCAGGGTATTTCTTGTCAGTATGCATTGACGCTGGAACCGCGAGAAATGGTCTTGCAGCGGCCTGATGAAGATGAAACTGTAAAATTTGCTTATTCGGACCTTCGGAAGGTTAATTTCACGTCAGCACCTTTTGTGAGTCATGAATTTATCTCCTTCATAGAGTTTCTAGATACCGATTTTGCTTATCACTGCTATCCGATAGAAAGGGTTCCAGTGGAAAAGTTCGATGAGATCGTTTCTATATTGAGACAACTGGGAATTGATGCGACCAACTCTTTTAAGTGATTCCGGCAGACGGCAGAGAGGATTATAATTTCAGCACCACCCGGTCGCCGGCACGCTGAGCCATGATACTTTGTGTTTCGTGCAGCTCCTTATAACGCTGCATGATTTCCATATAGCGTTGCGGATCATTGGCTATTTCCGGATTGGCAAGTGCTTGAAGCGTATGTTTCATTTCCTCGTCTACAATGGATAGCTTAAAATCGAGCAGCAAACGTGGAACCAGTTCATGCAAGCGCTCTTCATCGCTGATGATTTTTTGTCCTTTTGAGTGATACTTGCTCAGTTGATAGCGGTCGCTGGCAAGATCGACAGCTACTTTACTTATTTCTGGAACCGGATGTGCGATAAAGTAACGTTCTGCGGTAAAGTTCTCGTCATGAATGTGCATTTCCGCTTCTTTCAACATTTGGCGGTGAAGTGCGACATGAAATTGCAATTCATCTTCTTTCAGCCCTTCGGATATATATTCGGTCACGGTGAGAGGCAGTTGTTCTCCATTTTCATTTTCCATGTAACACATTACTTTCTCTCCGTACCGCACAATCATACGCATTAAGTCTTCCTCCTTGGCATAGAACACCTTCTGCTCATTGCCTTCTGTCGGAATGTATGACGTATATGTATCAACTGGAATTTCATTCCCCAGCGATGTAGGTACGACAGCCCCTTCTCCTGTTTCAACAGGAGGAAAATCGGGGATGATTCCATTATTTCCGGAATCTTCGACGGGAGGAGGGGGGAGTGGAATATCATTCGATGCTGTGAATGGTATATCATTACCAGCTGTTGCATTGCCTTCAGAAACAGCAGGAGTGGAAGAAGCCGGTGTACCAGTATTCGGAGTAGTGGCAGCCAACTGACGTTCCCGGTATTGTCTGCGTTGTTCTTCCTTAAATTTATTTTCTCTGGCCTGCTCTATCAGTTTGGCAGTAGCTTCTACCAGTATCTTTTCTTCCATTTGCAGTAACTGACTGCATTCACGAATGTACACCGATCGTACAATGGCGTCGGGAATAACCGAAATACTTTTTACGATACTGGAAATCAGTGAAGCACGCTTGATGGGATCTTTACCCGCTTCTTCCATAAGGAGGTTGGTCTTAAAGCGGATAAAATCAACTTCATGGTCATTGATATATGCCTGATAGTCGGTGGCATTATGCTTGCGGGCAAAACTATCCGGATCATCACCGTCGGGCAGGAGGCAGACCTTGATGTTCATTCCTTCTTCCAACAGCATGTCGATACCGCGGATACTAGCCTTAATACCCGCTCCGTCACCGTCGTAAAGTACGGTGATGTTATTTGTAAAACGATGAATAAGCCGGATTTGCTCAGAGGTTAATGCTGTTCCCGATGAGGCTACTGCGTTTTCTATACCACTTTGGTGCATAGAAATCACATCGGTATATCCCTCTACCAGAAAACAACGGTCTTGCCGCACAATAGCTTGTTTGGCAAAGTAAATACCATACAGCTCACGGCTCTTGTGATAGATTTCCGATTCGGGAGAATTGACGTACTTCATCTGTACGTTTTTGGTGGCGGAGCTTAATACACGTCCGCCGAAAGCTACAATTTTTCCCGACAAGGTATGAACAGGAAAAATGACACGCCCCCAGAACCGGTCGTGCAAAGAACCGTTATCTTTACGGTAACAGAGTCCCGTTTTTACCAGAAATTCTTCCTTATATCCTTTCTGGATGGCAGCCTTTGCCAGTGCATCGGGGCTGTCGGTACTATATCCTAACTGAAACTTCTTGATAATATCGTCACGGAATCCGCGTCCGCGCAAATAGGTCATACCGATACGCTGTCCGTCGATGTGATTATAAAGAACATCCTGGAAATATTCCGAAGCAAACTGGTTGACAACAAACAGACTTTCGCGCAAGCTTTGTGCCTGCTTTTCTTCATTAGTCAGTTCGCGTTCCTTGACTTCGATGTTGTATTTTCGGGCAAGCCACTTCAGTGCTTCGTAATAAGAAAGCTGTTCGTGTTCCATAATGAAATGAACAACATTTCCTCCTTTCCCACAGCTGAAGCATTTGCAGAGTCCCTTACTGGGAGAAACACTGAAAGATGGAGTCTTTTCGTTGTGGAAAGGGCACAGTCCGATATAGTTTACCCCCCTGCGTCGGAGAGTAACAAATTCGGATACTACGTCTACAATCTGTGCAGCATCGAGGATACGGTCTATGGTGGCTTGGTCTATCATTTCGAGAGGCGAAAATAATAAAAATAAGTAGAATGTGCAACGACTTTCTTTCTGCTGCTTTTCAGGATGGAAGTTACATCAGAGCATAAATGCAATGGAAGCACCGAATGTCAGGTTATGCATGGGTGTTCTTTTAGTATATGAGTGGGCATTCCGATTGCCTTCTTCGTTTGTCCAGGAGTTCTTTAAATCGTATGTCAGACGGGGAGAGGCAAAGTCGTAGTCACAATATAGCCGGAGAGCTGCATCTTCCTTGTAGCGGTAGGTAAACGAAACTCCCGTACCGACTTTATATGTAGCACTTTTACGTATGTTCAGAAAATCGTCATCTACAAAAGAACTGTTCAGCAATTCATCGCGGCTGATTCCATCTTGATTCATGTAATAGTCGATGTCTTCTTTATAAAATTGGTTGTAAACTTCTTCACTAACAATCCCACGGTCGAATATTTGTGGATTGATGCGACAGATTGAATTCAACTTGAAATTAGCATTTATTCTGCGTCCTACCAGCAGCTTGCTTCCTATCTGAAAATGCCGGCTGAAAGGATATGAAAAATAAAGTCCCAGGTCGACATCGAACATACCCAGATGATCTGATTCCAGACCATCGAGCAGAAACATATTGACTGGAGCGCCTTCTTTTAAATCGCTGTCCATATCGAAGTTTCTCATATTCTCTGCCGGGATATCAGCAATGACAGGTAGAGTTGCCACCTTCAAACGTCCTCCTGCTCCGATAAAAGCATTGAAAAAATAAGCTCCCTCTACGCTGACAACTGTTGCTGTTCCAACCTTTAAGCGCATACCTAGCGGGGAGCCACCTTCAGAATCATATATTTCTGCTGTTCGTAAAGCTGAAGGACCGGATGCTATTCCCATGTTAAAGCTTAAGAACGAAGGCGTGTCATACCGGTCGTAAGCAGTATTTGTTTTCCATGTATCTGCATTATCGCGTCTGAAAATCAGATCAGAGAAAAAATATCCCAAGTCTGTAGAAATCATGCCTATTCCGGCTCCTACAAGTACATCGCCGATCCAGTGCCGGTTATTGAGCTGACGTGTAACTCCCGTAATTCCGGCCAGTGTATATCCTCCGATGCTGTACCAGGGACTTTTCATGCCATATTCCTTGTGAAGAATGGTGGCACACATGAAGGCAGTGGCCGTATGTCCTGAAGAAAATGAGTTGTTGGATGTATTGTCCGGACGGGTTTCTCGGGTGGTGTATTTTAAAGACTTGACAAATCCTGCCATCAATGCAGCCGAAAAGACATTGCTCACTGCCAGTTCTTTCCATGAACTGCGACTTTGAACACCAGCCAGTTTCATTCCCCAAGTAGCAGCCAGAGGAACATATTGTGTATAGTCGTCATATCGATGATGAAAAGCTGGCTTAAACCGGTTGCGGAGCGTCCGGAAATCAGTATTGCGTTCTTTTACGATCAGCCCGGCTGTGATAAAGGGGATTCCCATATATGAAAAGTTCCTTTTAAAACTTTCTTTGGCGGTCGGATGCTTTGTTTCTTGCGAACCGGTTATTTGTGAAATAGAGTCAGGGAAATTATAAAAAGCTTCTTCACAGAAGTTATGGGCATGCAACGGTATATAACAGAACGATAGACTGAAAAAGATCAAGACGTTTTTGAATTTCATAGTTTAGTTTCCGGTTATAAGCTGTTAAAAACTGTATAACGGAGTGATTGTAAGGCTGGTTCATCGGATTTTGTTAAAAAAGATTTTTAATAAACAAGTTTTCATGGGTTTGGTTACTATAAAAAACAAAGAAGGAAACTGGTATACAGTCTCCTTCTTCTTAAATCAGGTATATATCTGATTATTTAATGTTCGGGTTCAGTTTGTTCCATTCAGAAACAGGAGGAAGAACGCCCATTGCGATTACTTCGTCACGCAGTGCGCACAAGTGTTCGTAGCTCTTATCCAAAGCAGCTTGTTCTTCTGCAGTACCGTTCAAAGCAGCGCAGTGGCAACCGTCAGCAGTGATAGAAGTTTCCCATGCCATCATGATGTGATCGTACTTATCGTTTGATACGTAAGTACCAGCCGGCCAACGGAATGCTTTACCACCCATAGCAGCACCAATCATTTCGATAGAAACGTATGATGGGCTCTGGAATGAAGAACGGCCACGCAAGTTGATGATGTTTGCACCACCTTTAGTAACTTTCTGCTGGATTTCAGCCCATTGTTCTTTAGTCAGAGCGTCTGTACCGATGATGTCAGTCAGAGCTTTGCCGTTAACTTTTGCTGTAGAAGCAAATACAGCCATCTGTTCTCCGTGACCACCATAAGTACGGCAGTTTTCAACAGCATCCATAGCTACTCCGAAGTGTTTAGCCAATTCGCTGCGCAGACGAGTAGAGTCAAGAGCTGCCAAAGTAGTAACCTGACTTGGTTTCAAACCAGAGTACAGCAATGTAATCAAACCTGTGATATCAGCAGGGTTGAAGATAACAACGATGTGTTTTACATCCGGGCAGTACTGTTTTACGTTCTTACCGAATTCTTCTGCGATAGCAGCGTTACCTTTCAACAGGTCTTCACGAGTCATACCTGCTTTACGAGCAGCACCACCTGAGTTTACGATATATTTTGCACCAGTCAGCGCTTCTTTGATATCAGAAGTGAAAGTTACGTTTACGCCTTCGAAACCGCAGTGGTACAATTCTTCAGCTACGCCTTCCAATCCCGGAGCATACGGGTCATACAAACAGATGTTCGGAGTCAGACCCATCATGATAGCAGTCTGAGCCATGTTAGAACCGATCATACCGGCAGCACCAACAATGGTAAGTTTTTCGTTAGTTACAAATTCCATAATTCTTATTATTTAAGTTATGTTATAAAAGTGTATTTCTTCTTTCTTGCGCTACAAAGATAAAAAAGTTCTTTGGTATAAACGAATCTTTCTTGGCGTAAAAGTGGGCAAATCTGCGGGCTTTCGAATTAATTACGGAAAAATTTCACTATTTTTAAATCTGGATATGGCGTTTTGCTATCAGGAGTTATCAATTGCCCGATTATGCTTGTCGGATATGTTTTTATTTGCTTCTCGATTTCTTTATTTCAGAAATAAGATTTATATTTGTAAATATGAAAGTGGATAATATATATACATAATGTATATGTGTGGAATGTATTTGGAGGTAGATTGAACATTATCGGCTTTGGCTGTAAACTTTATTGGTTGTCAGTCGTTTTTATTATATAGATTAACCTAAATACTACAATTATGACACATGTAATGCCTCAATTAGCTTACGGGTTGGATGCACTTTCCCCGTACATGAGTAAAGAAACACTCGAATTTCATTATGGAAAACATCTGCAAACTTATGTAGATAATCTGAACAAGCTGATTCCCGGAACTCCTTACGAAGATATGCCTTTGGAAGAAATCTTGAAAAAAGCCGAAGGTGGAATATTCAACAATGCTGCGCAAGCGTGGAACCATACTTTTTTCTTTCAGAGTTTAACTCCCGGACAATCTGATATGCCAGCCAAACTGGTTGAGGCTCTTACAGAAAGTTTCGGTTCGGTTGACACGTTCAAGGAGCTGTTTACCAAGGCAGCTTTAGGATTGTTTGGCTCCGGTTGGGTATGGCTTGTAATGGATAAGGAACATAAACTTTCTATTGTTCAGGAGTCCAACGCAGGAAATCCTTTGACAGAAGGACTGACTCCTGTGATGGTAATAGATGTATGGGAACATGCCTATTACATTGATTACCGAAACCGTCGTGCCGCATATATTGAAGCTTTCTGGAAAGTTGTGGACTGGAATGTAGTAGCTGAACGTATTTAAAAGTACAGAAGTTATTGTTTAGATGATATACACCTGTTTCCTTTTATCGGGAACAGGTGTTTTTTTATGTCAGTTATTTCTGATTTGCACAAATTAAAAACTATCTGTACCTTTGTTTGGTTCGAAATACGTTTTAGTTTTATCAATCTAAATTTAAGCATATGAATACCACATTGTTATTTATGGGAATCGGTACCCAGGAACTGCTGTTTATAGCCTTGATTATACTTTTATTATTTGGGGGTAAAAAGATTCCTGAACTGATGAAGGGACTCGGAAAAGGCGTGAAAAATTTTAAAGACGGTATGAACGGGGTGGAAGAAAACTTGAAGGATTCTGCTGATAAACCAGAAAATAAGGAAAAATAAGATCGTGAAGGAGAAGAATGAATCGGAACTGACCTTTTGGGATCATTTGGATGAACTGCGGGCAACTCTCATGCGGATTGCATGTGTGGTTGTGGTGCTTATGCTGCTCTCTTTCTTTTTTAAAGATGAGCTTTTCCATATTATCCTTATGCCTAAAAATAGTGATTTTTATATTTATCGTTTTTTTGAATGGATAGGAACATCCTTGCATATACCCGGACTTGAAGCAAATGACTTTCATGTTCGTCTGATTAATACGAAACTGTCCGGTCAGTTTTTGATGCATATGAATGTTTCATTTTATGCAGGGATTATTCTGGCTTCTCCTTATATTCTTTACCAGCTTTTCAGATTTGTTTCCCCCGCATTGTATGAGAATGAAAAACGCTATTCTACGAGAGTTATCATATGGGGATATGTGCTGTTCCTTTTGGGAGTATTATTCAGCTATTTTCTGATATTTCCTTTTACTTTCCGTTTCCTTGCTCTTTATCAGGTCAGTCCTGAAGTCGAAAATACGATTATGCTAAGTTCCTATATTGATACGCTGACTATGCTAAGCTTGATGATGGGGATTACTTTCGAAATACCGATACTGGCATGGTTGTTCGCAAAACTAGGTTTTCTTACCGCCGACTTTATGACTAAGTAGGGACACTCAGTAAATAATATAAAATTAGCCAACTAATTCATACACAATGTAT
>DXLM01000193.1 GCA_019414725.1 Bacteroides sp. | reverse complement strand
AAAGATTTTAATAACGATTCTCTTCGCAAAATCAAGTCCGACAAAGCTGATTCTGTCAAGATTGCCCGCTACGCTCTTGACAAATGGCAAAGTCTTGAACCGTATAGTATTACAGATGAATTACGCGCTCAGCTAAAGGTCATGAATCGTCAGTTCCATTTCTATGTGAAACAAAAAACGGCTATGAAAAATAATCTTATTGGCCTCATTGACCAGACCTATCCAAATGCAAATACTTATTTCAATAGTCCCACCCGCAGTGATGGTTCCCAGAAATGGGTTGATTTTGTCTCTACATACTGGCATGTAGATTGCATTCGTAAAATGTCTCTAAACGCTTTTGTTGAACATTATCAGAACTGGTGCAAGCGCAAAAAATATGCCTTCAATAAATCAAAAGCGGAAGAAATTTACACCAAAACAAAGGAACTTGTTCCAGTATTTCCTAAGAATGAAATAACCAAACATATCATCAGACAAGCTATCGATCAGCTCAACAGTACTTCCGTTACTGTCGAAACAATACGCACTCTCATGAACGAGACTGCCTCAAAGCTTCCTGAATACTCAATTGTCATGCAGTTTAAAGGGATTGGTCCATCTCTCGGTCCACAGCTTATGGCTGAGATCGGTGATGTAACCAGATTCACGCATAAAGGAGCCCTTACTGCATTCGCCGGAGTTGATCCTGGGGTAAACGAATCTGGTTCCTATGCACAAAAAAGCGTCCCAACATCCAAACGTGGATCTTCAAATTTAAGAAAGACTCTTTTTCAAGTAATGGATGTTCTTATCAAAACCATGCCTCAGGATGATCCTGTATATCAATTCATGGACAGAAAACGCACCCAGGGTAAGCCTTACTATGTTTATATGACTGCAGGTGCTAATAAATTTCTCAGAATATACTATGGACGAGTGAAAGAATATCTTTCTGTTCTTCCTGATCCAAGCTAATTCAAAACTTTTACTTTCAGACCAGCACTGGTTGTGGTGGCCTTATTTTAATGCCTAATTTTTAACCTGTAAAGTTTTTTAACTTTCTTCAATTTTAGTATTGACTTTTTATTTGCAGGCT
>DXLM01000192.1 GCA_019414725.1 Bacteroides sp. | reverse complement strand
CTTAAAAAGGTTTTGATGGTATTCTCGTCCAAGTCCTTAATCGTAGCATCCCGAACACCTGCTTCATCAGGCGAGAAACTGCCGCAGTCGGTCATCATCTCGGCAAGCTCGGCATTATCGAACACCTTGCGCTTGTCGGCACCGTTCTTCACCCACACAATCCCCCGATTGTCATGGTAAGGCTTATTCACCCCTTCTTTAATATGAGCCACAACAAGGCTTCCGCCATCCACAGAAATAGTTTCTACATCAACAAGGATGGCAGGAACAACATTCTCTGATGCGATATTTCCAAGTATATTAGTGGTTTCCTGTACTTCTTGATACGACAAAGGATTGACACTACCAGTTTTGTCCTTCACGCCAACAACCAGTGTACCACCACGTGCATTGCTGAACGCCACCAATTCGCAACCAATATCATAGTTGTCAAGAATCCGCTCTTTGAACTGCACCTTACTGACCTCGCCAAGTTTAATCTGTTGGATAATATCTATTTCTTTCATTGTTCAAATGTTTTTGGTTGAGCAGCCTACCTGCATCAATGTTCAAAGCCTCTGCTATACGCAGGAGGTTTCTTGCGTCAGGCTGCATGGTATTCGTCACCCATTTGGAGACAGTAGCCCTGTCTTTTCCTAATTGCTCTGCCAGCCACTTACTGCTTTTTTGCTCTTCGGCAAGCACAATCTTCAGCCTGTTAATCCTTTCTTTTTCCATAAAAGACATCCTTTTCGATGTAAAAGTACAAATAAGCCTTGAGAATCACGAAGAGACATATCAAAAAAGAGCATCTTTTTTATAAATAATTGGCGATAACGTCAATCATGCTCTTTGTTTATAGCAGAATATGTGGAAAGCATGGGATTCTATATCGCCCATTCAAATGAGGTAATAACAATATATACTTCTCTATATTTCCCCTCGTTTTTGCGTAAACAATGCGTAAACAAACTATTTCAGTTAGGGGGATTTAGTGAGTTTCACCGAGAGTGACAATCTACATAACTATCTGATATTCAATAAAGATTAAAATCGTTAACTATCGCAGAATATCATTTTATCGTTCTCATAATCTGGAGGTCCCTGGTTCAAGCCCAGGCTGGTCCACAAAC
>DXLM01000191.1 GCA_019414725.1 Bacteroides sp. | reverse complement strand
GATACTCTGGTGAGGAATCCATGTTTGTGACAACAAATGTGTACATGTAAACCATCTGGTTTTCCGGCTTTTCAACCTTGCAAACCACACGCCTTTCATAAGGCCATGGACCTGCTTTGTACATGAATTCACCATAAACTACCGCATAATCAACTTTGTTATTCCTGGTGATTTCATCAAGCTCATCCACAAGATGGGATGCTTTTTCACGGAGAATACCATTCTCCTTCAGCCGGATGACATAGCTTGTGCCATTTTCCTCGCACTGCTTGTAAAGGTCAGGCGTAGCAAAACCGCTGTCACCCCGAAGCAGAATTTGGATTGTTGGATAATCATTCAGATATTCATCAAGTATCAGTTGCAGGAAGTCAACCACTCCAGTGCAGGAATACTGTGTTCCATCACGAAGTTGGATTTTTATCAGATCCCCAGTCATTCCATCATAACAGACAAGTGGATGGTATCCATTGCTCCGATAATGAAAGTTAAAGGCTCTGCCTTCCTGTTTACCGTATGCATCAAGAAGAGTGGAATCCAGATCCAGAATAACAGCCTGTGGCATCTGAATACTGTAAACTCTTTTTCGAAGTATTCTGCCAATCGTAAGGAATTGGTTTAAAGTATCTTCATCCATACGGTTAAAGAATCTTGATACCGTAGGTTGTGATGCTAAAGCATCTTTATTTAGTACTGCTTTAAATACTGGGTCATTTGTAAGTTCATCTGAAGCATCATCTTCAAAATAACCTGCAATAATCATATAGATTATCTGAAGGAGATTCTCCTTGTCAGTGTGATATCTAAATGATGCAGAATCATTAGTCTTAAATGAGCGACTGAAAAGTTTATCAATGTCAAGTTTACTTACGAATTCTTTGATAAGAAGCAGGCCTGCATCGGAGGATAAATCTCCTCCATCAAAATTTATTTTAATCTGTCTATTGCTTTCTAGTGATAAGGTGTTTACAATACTCATGAAGGGCTCCTTTGTTTGTATTATTAATGGCTTTGAACACCTTAATTTTACCACAAACGGATGCTCTTTTTTTATTCACTTGATAAGTGAAAAGCAATATTCAATTAAAATATAGTAACTATGTGGCTTTCAGCCACTTTCACGGCTACGCCGTGAATAATCCAGG
>DXLM01000190.1 GCA_019414725.1 Bacteroides sp. | reverse complement strand
ATATACAAGAAGGGCGTTCTCTTTTTTGTGGAGACTATGAATTATTCAGGCTAAGAGATGTTCCGCCCTTGAATACAAGATGGTCTGCTATAGGTAATGAGAATACCATTTGTAATACTGCCGTTACCCATAAGTCCTTTTCTACAGCTTGTACAGGCAAGCCTGTTTTATTGGCTGTTTGGGTAAACACCATTTGCTGTTGTTCCTTGGATAGTTGGAAATAATTATTCATACGCTTGTCTTGTAAAGGTTCTTATCCATGCTGGCATAAGTGCCTCATCTGCCAGCACGTTCTCTTTTTGCTCTTTCTGAAGCACATTCTTAATTTGCTTGGCTATATCGTCGGTTATATTATCTTTCCCTACTTCTTTTAGGGCAAACGTAACCAGCATTGCAAGTGAATTTGTGAATGAAAGATTCTTGGGAGTCGTGTATTTGAACTGTATCGAACGACCATTTCCAAGGCTTACCTTGCGTGGTGCACCGTCTGTCAGATAAACAATATTCATAGGCACTTGAGTAGATATACCCAATTTGTTCAGCGCATAAATACCAGTCGGCACAATACGTGCCTTATCCCTGCGGGCTATCATCTCAGCAATCTGTTCTATGGATGGCATCAATATGCCAAGTCCCAAGACCGTATCAATCTCAGGATATAAATATATACCTCTTGCCAAACGGATGATATCACCTTTTGCAGTCAGTCGTTCAAGACTTTTGCCAATAGCCTTTACTTCACCGTATGACGTAAAATCAGAAGGAAAGAAGATGCTTCCTCTTCCTTTGGCTTTAATAGCTGTCAAAATATTCTCTTCTATGCTTGCCATCACGTTCTGTTTGTCGCAAAATTATAAATTATTTGCGACAACTCCAAGGCTTGGGTAAAATATGAGGTATTAATTAACATTACATGCTGAGATGCTATAGTCAAATGGATTTGATGGCAACATTCACTCCCTAATTCTGCGTAAACAATGCGTAAACAAACGGTTTCAGTTAGGGGGATTTAGTGAGTTCCATAGGAAATAGAGAAATACGTAACTGGTTGAATTTCAATAAAAATTGCGATAACAAGCTATCGCAGAATATCATCTTATCGTTCTCATAATCTGGAGGTCCCTGGTTCAAGCCCAGGCTGGTCCACAAAC
>DXLM01000019.1 GCA_019414725.1 Bacteroides sp. | reverse complement strand
ATTTATCCTTTCTATTTTATCTGTAATCCTCGGATGCAAATCTAAGGTAATTCTTTATCAGTTTGAATAAGATTTTGTTTTTTCATACTTATAAAATCAGAATAACGTAAGCCTGTATAGCAGCAAAATAAGAATGCGTCGAGAGTATGGCGAAGTGTATTCTTCTTTCTGGAAAGATTGATATGTTCTAACTTATCCAATTCTTCTGGTAATAAGTATGTATGGTGGCTTTCTGTTGTTTTTATCTTATATTCTGTAAAAGGTGAATCTTCTTTAGCTATAATTCCTTGACGGACAGCTTCATTTATAATCGTTCTTATATGTCGTAAATGTTTTGCGATGGTATTTATTCCTAATTTTTTGTTCTTCATAAATTGCTCGAATGATAATAAAAGTTTGTAATCCATCTGTTTAAAAGTAATCTCATGAGCAAAACTTTCTAATAGGGTAAGTGTGGTATACAAATTATTTTTTGTACTACTGCGTATGGGGGAATTTTCTATCCATTTTCTACCAAAAGAAATTATTTTATTGTCGGAACTTGTTTTTTCTTCCATTTCCTTTAGTAATTCCAAACAAATTTCTTTTCCTTGTTTCCAAGCATTTATCTCACGCATTTGCAAATTCAATATGAATTCTTCTAACATGTAATTTAATTCTTCAGCATGGGGATGGTTGCAAATTATTGATTTACGACTATTCCATTGGTCGGGTTTAATATAAATATGAGTAGAAAAATAAGCTTTTTTCCCTAATAGATAAGCTTCCACTTGAACTAAAGCTTTTCCCTGGCTATCTAACCGTTTTTTGCGGTTATAAACTATGCGATACTTAATCTTTTTCATTTTCAACTATTATGTGAAAGTATTATATCTTTATCTTAAATAATCTTTATTGCGTTTATATATACAATTAGTGAATATATATGCATTGATGGTCTAAAAAAACATATAGGTCTCTTTACAAAAATAGACTTAGAAATTGAATATTAACCATCGCTTTTTTTAGAAAAACGTAATAATAACAAAGAAATTATTGTCATTTTCTATATTTTGTTTTTTTCTTATATAGCTTTTAATAATGACAAAGTGAAATGCTTTAGAGTTGAAAATAGAAGCATTTTGGTGTAAAAAACGTGGTGTAAGTGTTAAAATAAAAGGTTTATATTGAGTTTTTTCTATCGAAAAGTATACAGTTATTACATTTTTAACTATTTTTGCGACCGAGAAATATAACTAATGAAAAATTATTAATTCAAAGTTAAACTTTAAGAGAGAATCTTATGAAAAGAAAATTGATGCTTTTAATGACCTTCCTGATGATAGGTATAGGTCTGGTAAACGCGCAAGTTTCAAAGGTTACTGGTACAGTCACCTCTGAAGAAGACGGTTTGCCGGTTGTTGGAGCGTCTGTCTTAGTTAAAGGTACTACTGTAGGTACTGTAACAGACATCGACGGTAACTTTACAATCAACAATGTGCCTAGTCCGGCAAAAACTTTGGTTGTTTCGTTCATTGGTCTGGAAAGCCAAGAAGTAACTATCAAGCCTACTGTTAAGGTTGTACTTCGTTCAGATGCAGAACAATTGGATGAAGTTGTTGTAACAGCAATGGGTATAAAAAGATCGGAAAAAGCATTAGGCTATTCCGCTACTTCGGTAAACGGTGAAAAGATTTCTGCAAGCCGTACTTCAGATGTAATGTCCAGCCTTGCAGGTAAGGTTGCCGGTGTACAGATTTCTGCCACATCCTCCGACCCAGGAGCATCAAACTCTGTTATCATCCGTGGTGTAAGCTCATTAAGTGGCAGCAACCAACCTTTATATGTTGTTGATGGAGTACCTTTGGACAACTCATCTGTATCTTCTAGCGATGGGTTGAATTCAGGGTTCGACTTTGGTAATGGTGCTAATGCTGTAAATCCAGATGACGTAGAAAACATGACTATCCTGAAAGGAGCTGCTGCTACAGCCTTGTACGGTAGCCGTGCAGCCAATGGTGTAGTAATGATTACTACAAAAAGCGGTAAAAAAGGTAAAGGATTAGGAATTGAATACAATGGTGGTGTTCAATGGTCTTCTGTTTTACGCATGCCTGAAATGCAGAATGAATTTGGTATGGGATGGAGTGGATCACATACTACGCTAGAAAATGGTTCTTGGGGACCACGTTTTGACGGTTCAATGCAGTTGTATGGTAACGTATATAACAATTCACAAAAGATAAAACCTTATGTCGCTGTAGAAGACAATATGAAAAACTTCTTCGATACAGGTTTCAGATATAATAATAGTTTATCTTTCAACGGAGCTACAGATAAAAGTACCTACTTTGTATCATTCTCACAAATCAGTGATGATGGTATTATTCCTACAGATGCAGACTCATATAATAAGTATACTTTCTCTGGAAGAGGTAGTCATAAAATTGGTAATCTGACATTTAGTACTTCTTTGAACTATGCATATCAGGATAATAAGTTTGCAACAACAGGTCAGGGACTGTCAATGGCTAATTCTCTATGGCAGACTCCACGAGATATTAATGTAGAAAGCCTAGCCGATTTGAATGATCCATTCAATACTCCGGGATATTATTATACTCCTTACGGCGTTATGAACCCTTATTATATATTGGAACATAATTTAAACACTTATAATTCTGAACGTTTTTATGGTAAGTTCCAATTAGATTATGATTTTTTGAAATACTTTAAGTTTACATATCGTATGGGTTTGGATTCTACAACAGGACAAACTGAATATGGAACAGAAAATCTGTACGCGTTATATTATGAAGGAACTCCTAATGGAGAAGGTATGGGAGCAAGTAGCCCGTTTGCCGGTCAATACGGAGAATATAGCATCATGACGACTCGCCGTCGTGAAATCAACCAAGACTTCTTGTTATCTTTTGACATGCCAATCAACGATTTTCATGTAAATGCATTGGTCGGATTCAATGGAAACGAACGTAAATACTCTTATCAAAAATCAGCAGTAAACAACCTGACCATTCCTACTTGGTTCAATCTGTCAAACTCATCACAAACTCCAACTGTAACTCAATATAGCGAACTCCGCCGTTTAATGGGTGTATTCGGACAGTTTGAAGGTTCATGGAAAAACATGTTGTATTTAACAGTAACAGCTCGTAACGACTGGTCATCTACCTTACCTAAAGGAAATCGTGATTTCTTCTATCCTGGTGTTACTGGTAGTTTCATTTTCAGCGAACTTTTAAATGACGAAATAAAAGACATCATTACTTTCGGTAAAGTACGTGCCAGCTGGGGTAAAACAGGTAACGATGCTGATGTATATATGTTAAGCCCAGTATACGGTTCAGCTCAATATTCCATTCCATTTGGTTATCTGAAGTTCCCATTAGGTGGAGTAAACTCTTATACATTAGGAAATATTTTAGGAAGTAATACTTTAAGTCCAGAAATGACAACCGAATACGAATTCGGATTAAATATGGCTTTCTTCAATAATCGTCTTTCTTTCGACGCTGCTTATTACAATCGTAATTCTGATAAACAGATCATGTCTTTAAGCATGGATCCAGCAACAGGATATGGTTCTCAAAATATCAACTTAGGTAAGATCAGCAATAAAGGTGTCGAATTATTAGTAAGCGGAACTCCTATCCAAACTAGAGATTTCAGTTGGGATGTTACAGTAAACTTTACCAAAAACTGGAGTAAAGTTGTAAGCTTACCAGAAGAACTGGGAGGTGAAACAGTTATATATGGATTGAACGGTAGTACTAGTATGTATGCAATTGTAGGACAACCATTAGGTGTATTCAAAGCCGAAGCTGTAGAACGTGATCCGCAAGGCAGAATCGTAGCTGATGCCAATACAGGTCTGCCAGTTGCAGCAGCAGAATTTGCTACTTACGGTGATATGAATAACCGTTATCAGATGGGTGTTTCTACTACACTTACTTACAAAGGTGTATCATTAAGTGCTGATTTTGATATTCGTCAAGGTGGTATCATGTATTCAAAGACAAAGAATACTCTTTACTTCACAGGTAATGCAATACAAACAGCATACAACGACCGTAATACATTCATTATTCCCAACTCTGTAAATAAGGTTACTAATGCTGATGGCAGCATCAGTTATGTAGAAAATACAACACCTGTTTCAAGCGCAGATATCTGTAACTACTATTACGACCCTATGGGAGGTATCGGTGGAGAAATCGATTTAATAGACAAATCATATGTTAAGTTGCGTACTGTTGTGTTAAGCTGGGATTTACCAAAAAAATGGTTAGCTAAAACTCCGCTACAAGGGGTTCGTATTTCAGCATACGGAAATAATCTCTTTATCTGGACACCATCAAGCAACACATTTATCGACCCAGAAACAACATCATTTGGTAACGACCTGTCAGGTAATTACGGTGAATACTCTTCAAACCCAACTTCACGTAACTTCGGTATCAACTTAAATGTGAAATTCTAACGATTAAAAAGAAGTTTATATATGAAAAAATTAGCATTATATACCTTATTAATGGCAAGTTTATGCACAAGCTGTGACCTTGACATTAATGAAAATCCCAACTACCCAAGCAATGAGCAAATGACGCCAGACTTGATTTTTCCTTCTGTTGAAGCAGGTATTGCAGCTGCTGTAGGAGGAGAAATTCATAACTATGCGGGTTATTTTGCACAGTATTATGAACAGAATCCAGAACAAAGCCAATACATAGAAATCAGTCAGTATATGTTCAATGAGTCTTCACAGCTGATGGACTATTCATACCGCATTATTTATGCAGGGGCACTGATGGATGCTCAAGAAGTTCTAGAAAAAAGTACAAACCCTGCTGACCGTTTTGCTACAACAGTATTGCGTGCATATGTCTTACAGGTAATGGTCGACAATACTAACGAAGCTCCATATAGTGAAGCGTTAAAAGGTAACTCAGTCAGCAATCCGAAATGGGATAACGGAGAAGATGTATACAAAGGTGTATTGGCAGAAATGGATGCAGCAGAAGCAGCTTTGACAGATAATGCATCTATGGATAGCCAAGATCTGATTTTTAACCGTGATATGAAACAATGGAAAGGATTGGCTAACGCATTACGCTTACGTATGTATCTGCGCTTCATAGATGCAGGAGTAGATGCTGCTACCTATACTGAAAAAGTAAAAACTTTAGTAGCAGAAAATAATTTCTTTACTGGTGATGCTGCATTTACAGGTTTCGCAGACGAAACATCAAAACGTAATCCATGGTATGAAACGAATGCAGTAAATACACCGGGTAACCAGTGTGCAGCTTATCCGATCGTAGCTTACTATCAGGCAAATAATGACCCACGTATAGCTTACGCTATCAATAAAAACAAAAAAGAAGGCAAATATTTAGGACAGATTCCGGGTGGTAGAACAAAATCTGATGACAACAACGGTTCGGATACTTGGAAGAATGAAAATGTAAGTGCCATCAATTATCAACATTCTGACGGAAACGGAGCAACTCAGCCATTCTATCTGTTTACTCAAGCAGAACTTCAGTTCCTTATCGCAGAAGTTAATTTACGTTTCCTGAATGATGAAGGAAAAGCTCAAAATGCTTATAATGCTGGAGTTACAGCCGATTTTGAAGCACGTAGTATGGGTGGTCAAGAAGCAGGAATTTTGGCATTATGGGACAATGCTACCTCAACAAACGATAAACTTCATTTAGTATACATGCAAAAGTGGGCAGCTTTATTCTGTATGGATCATATGGAAGCATGGAGTGAAATACGCCGTACCGATTGTCCGAATATTACTACTGTTTCTCAGTTAGATATTTTTAAAGGTAACTCAAGTTATGTTCCGGGTGATTTAATAGAGCCATGGATCAACGGTCTTGGTAATGGACTGGTAAAACGTATGACATACCCATTGAGTGCACGTATGTATAATGTAAACACTCCCAAAGCAGTACCAGTAAGTACTCCTGTATGGTGGGACAAGAACTAATAACTTAAATGTTTTATAGAAATGAAAAAAATATTTTATTACATACTCATGGGAGCATTCTTATTGGGAACTGCCACCTCATGTGAAGACTCAGTAGAAGACCTTTCTAAGGTAACATATTTTGCAGAATTAAACTTGAAAGGAGATGATTTTGTAAAACTATCATTAGGTGAAACTTATACAGAGCCTGGATATGAAGCAACCGAAAACGGGGAAGATATCAGTGAAAAGGTAAAGGTCACTGGTAGTGTAGACAGCTCAACACCTGGATTTTATAACTTAGTTTATTCTGTAGCCAACGTTGATGGATTTTCAGTAACCAAAACTCGTCAAGTAATGGTAGTTAATCCTGATAGTTTTGCAAGTGCATATCAGGGAGAATCACAGGCTGGAACTCGTCACTATACAGGCGCACCCATCTTGATTACAGAAAATGAAGATGGAACTTACCTTATTGATGATTTATTGGGAGGCTTGCAGTTTTATGGAATGAATCCGGGATTTGAGCCAATGTACGATTTCCATGCTGAAGCAAAATTAAAACTGAACGCAGATAATACACTCACTTTAATTAAAGTAGGAAACTGGTATTTTGCTTCAGAACTTGCATTGAGCTTAACAGAAGGAAAATATAATCCAGAAACAGGCGTAGTCACTATGACCGTAGATTATGGAGGAACACCTCTAAGCGTTACACTAACTAAATAATTATTGAAGCTTTATGAAAAAATATATCATATTTTTATTTGCCATATTGGCTGTAGGACTAACTTCTTGTAATGACGATACCGAGCCAGGAGGAACATCTGTTGAAAAGATGGCAGGCGACTGGTGGGTTACTGCCACTGCTATAAGTAACGGACAAGAGCTTGGTGATGTAGGTTTAGGACATTTTCGCATGTACACATACAATACAGCTGCCAATGTATCTACTGAAATGTGGCTAGAAGACGGAGCAAATTTTTGGGATTATAAAGTTAAAGTAAATGTAGACTATAATAACAGAACATTTACAACCAACGACTTCATTGACAATACTTCATACGATTGCAAAGTGAAGATAACTGATGGAAAAATACTCGAAGGAGCAGCCCTTACTCCTAGTGGAATGCCTGCCGACAGTATTGTGTACATGATACAGTTTGATGATGACCCAGACGGACTGACTTATAAAGTTTCAGGATTCCGCCGCACAGGTTTCCCTGCTGATGATTTTTAATTTATTTTGCAAATCTATAAATGAAAAAACTCCTGCTGTTTTTCAAAATGGCAGGAGTTTTTTTATAAAGGATACCCTGATAATCCTAAATTTACACCTCATATATACAGTAAAAATCAATATAGTCATAGAACCATAAAAACTGTATTGTATATTCTCGTAGCTTTATACACTTTTGAAAAAAATAAAAATTAATAAAATTAATCCAATAAAAAAGATTTTGTTTTTAGCAACACTCCTGATCAGTATTTTTTGTTTTTCATCATGTTCTAAAGACGATGAAGCTATCGAAGTAAATCAGTTAGAAGGAGTATGGGGTATGACTGCCGTTAACGGATATTACTATTATGAAGGTGAAAAAATTTCTTATAATGAAAACTTCAATCCTTTTGAACCTACAGATGACTGCGAAAAAATTACTATAGAAAAAACAGACGGTAATAAATACACTGTAACTCACTATGAATACTATAGTGGTACTTGGCGTCGATACGATAGTGAAAACTTCTACCTGGAAGGAAACAATATGATTCCGGAAAGCATGGAGGGAGTCGATGTATCTACCGCAAAAATACTTGAAGCTTCTTCAGACAGACTTGTTATCGAAACAACTGGAGCAGACGAATACGGTAGTTTCTATGATAAATATACATATACACGCATGGCAGAATAATCTGCATTTCAATAAAACAACACGAGAGAGGATGCTAAACAACATCCTCTCTCGTGTTGTTTTATTTATTCTTTATCCATAAATTTGTGATATCAAAATAATATCAATTAAATATGAGTTTATGGAAGCAAAAGAATTAAATTTCAGAGGATTTAAAGCTAACGGATTTCTCATGCTGGCTATGCACCTGTTATTGATCTCAGGCATCATTATTTGCTGCTTTATGCAAATGACAACTCCATTCTTCATATTGGGTGGAGTACTCTTGCTTATCTGGTTTATTTTATTTGGTGGTTATATGCAACTGGAACCTAATGAAGCGCGTATCATGGTCTTTTTCGGGAAATATAAAGGAACTTTCAAAGAGACAGGATTCTTTTGGGTAAATCCTTTCATGAACAAGAAAAAATTATCCTTACGTGCCCGTAACCTTGATGTAGAACCGATCAAGGTAAACGATAAAATAGGAAATCCGATTCTTATCGGTCTGGTACTGGTATGGAAACTGAAAGATACATACAAAGCCATGTTCGAGATTGATTCACAAACTATGGCGAGCGATACGACCTCTTCTGGTAACGGCAAAGAAATCAGTGTTGGAAATGCTGTAGCCAATCGTATGAATGCTTTCGAGAACTTTGTGAAAATACAGAGTGATGCAGCTCTCAGACAAGTAGCCGGACAATATGCCTACGATGACAATGAAGCGGGAACCGATGAACTTACTCTACGTTCGGGAGGAGAAGAAATCAATGAACAACTGGAACAAAAGCTGAACGAACGTCTGGCTATGGCCGGCATTGAAGTCGTAGAGGCACGTATCAATTATCTGGCATATGCACCGGAAATCGCTGCCGTCATGCTACGTCGTCAACAAGCTTCTGCTATTATCAGCGCACGCGAAAAAATCGTAGAAGGAGCCGTATCAATGGTGCACATGGCGCTCGACAAGCTTTCTCAGGAAGATATCGTAGAGCTGGATGAAGATAAAAAAGCTGCTATGGTAAGTAACTTGCTTGTTGTGCTCTGTGCCGACGAAGCCGCCCAGCCGGTTGTGAACACAGGAACGCTGAATCATTAATCAAGAAAACGGCCAATGGCAAAAAAAGAGAATACGACTAAAAGTTTCGTTCTACGTGTAGATGCCGCAACGATGGAAGCTATCGAAAAATGGGCTGCGGATGAATTTCGCAGTACCAACGGGCAACTTCAGTGGATTATCAACGAAGCATTACGCAAAAGCGGAAGATTAAAGAAAACAAAGAAAACTGATACAAAAGAAGAATAATATGTTCACCATCAATTTAGGTCCGTTTTCCGGAAAAAACGCTCCTGAAATACATTATCATCCATCTATCGCAGATAGGATATTGGAAGGTACAGCAGCTCTCTGCTTGCTTTCTGGCATCGGAATAGTATGCTGGAATTATTTCCATACAGACCTCCTCTCCGATTATGGAGTATATGGAATATTCATCAGTATAGTAGTATTTGCTTTATTGTTTGGAGGAGCCTATGCCCCCGTACGTTGTATCAATTTTCCGGTACGCATTGGAAAACATAATGTTGTCAAACAATATATACTGGTCATTAAACTCATACGTATCTTCAATATCTTTTTGACAATGTTTATGGTTGCAGGCATTTTATCTGACTATTATAAATGGGCAGCAATCTTAAAAGTTATTTCATTGATAATATGTGTTTTATCAATTGGTGTATATTATATACTGGCATTCCGATACAAATAAAATCTACAAAATAAGAAAGGACAGCAAATTCTACTGAAAATCTGTACAAATAATTGTAACTTTCGTACAGATTTCTATAAAAAATTGCTGATGTTTTCATGAAAACATCAGCAATTTTTTCTTAAACAAGTTTTCTTATATTTTTCCCCTTTTGCACCCTTCACATATATGAGTTATTATACGATAAAAGGAAAAATCAATCACCCCATTTTTCAGTCTAGAATTGGAAATAAATAAACGGCTGTATGTCGCTGCTCTTTACCTGTATGACCAGAAATATCAGGGCTATCAGAATCAATGCCTGTCCTACCAACGGCATGCGTGTCATGCCACGGCTACATGCATTCTGCCAGCTATCCGGACACCAATGAAGCACATATCCTATTCCCATCAGCACGAATACTTTCCAGTATCCTTCTACGAGTTGTACGAACAGTTCGGGATGGAAAGAAGTGAATATCTGACGAATCATCGATACCGAACCTTCGAATTCGGTGTTACGGAAGAATATCCAGCAGAAACATACGAAATGGAAGGTAATGATGACAGCAAAAACACGTCGCCAGCCGGTACTGCGGTAGTTCTTGGGGCGATGGAACAGACTGCGGATAAATTTATGCACGGCCAGAGCTACACCGTGAAGTGCTCCCCAGATAATGAAATTCCATGAGGCTCCATGCCACAGACCTCCCAGAAGCATGGTCAGAATAAGATTGATATAGGTACGTATCTTGCCTTTCCGGTTCCCTCCCAACGAAATATACAGGTAGTCGCGCAGCCAGCTGGACAGAGATATATGCCAGCGATGCCAGAAATCGGTTACACTGTCCGACTTGTAGGGTGAATCGAAGTTTATCGGGAAACGGAAGCCCAACAGCAAAGCAATACCGATTGCCATATCACTGTATCCGGAAAAGTCGCAGTATATCTGTAAGGCATAGCCATAAACACCAAATAGGTTCTCCAAACCGGAATACAGACTGGGATTATCGAAAATACGCTCTACAAAGTTTATACTTATATAATCGGATATAACGGCTTTCTTAAATAATCCGCTCACAATAAAGAATACTCCTTGTCCGAACATTTCTTTCGAAACAAACAGGGGCTGACGGATTTGCGGAATAAAGTCACGGGCACGTACGATGGGACCTGCTACAAGCTGTGGAAAGAATGAAACATAAAACACATAGTCCAACAGACTGTCGAGTGGCTTCAAATCACGGCGGTATACATCGATAGTGTAGCTGAGCGACTGGAACGTAAAGAAAGATATTCCTACGGGAAGGAAGATATCGAAAGCTTCATAATGGCCGTTCCACAACGGACAGAGTATTTCATAGAAAAAGTTAGTATACTTGAAATAGCACAACAGCCCTAAATTGATACATAAGCTCACTACAACCAGCATTTTACGTTTCCAAAGAGTTTCGGTACGTGCCATTCTAGCGGCCAAGAGATAGTCGCTTACAGAAACGACTCCCAATAAAAAGAAATAGACACCGCTACTCTTATAATAAAAATAATAAGAGAAAGCTGATACAAAAAGCAGACGTGCCGTAGTACGTTTCTGCAAAAGTGCGTATATCAGGCTGAATCCGAGGAAAAGAAACAGAAACAGTCCGCTGCTGAATATCATCGGCTGCCGGGGATCGTAAGTCAGTATGTCTGCCAGTTTAGTCCAATCTAGTTGCCACATAATTATTGTATGCTTTTATAAATGCTTCATGTAATAATAATCCTTGTAAAGTATATCCTTCGCGGGTAAAATGTATTTTATCTCGCTGATACATTTTTGCTGCATTCCAGTTAAGGCAGGCACGTTGTCGGCCTCCTACGATGTCATACATATCCCAGATAGCAATGCCATGCTCACGGGCAAATTCCAACTCGTTTTCTACAACCAGCGGTATACGTGGATTGATAACTCTGCCTCTTCTCCCGTTTCTGACATATGCTCCCGGAGGAGTTGTCATGAGAAAATGAACATCAGGACACGCTGTCTTCAACATATTTATCAGATGGCTCATAGCTTGTGTATGCTCCGATGCATTATAACGACGTGCGTGTGCCTCATTGGTCCCGAATGACAGTATGACCAGATCAGGATGTAAATCTACAATTTCATGAATGCGTTCCGGAGTAGAATAAGTCTGGCAGGTTGCTCCGTTTACACCAAGAATATGGTATACTATGCCGTTCGAACCTGTTTCCTTTGCTATTCCAGAGGTATGGTACGATACAGGAATATGCTCTACTGCCTTTGCTCCAAAATCATCTTCCAGACAGCAACGCATTACATAGGGAAAAACATGACCTCTGACGTGTGAATCGCCTATATGTACAATACGTAACGGACGGTCTAATTCTCCGAGCTTTTCCCAAAAAGGATATAAAGAGCCCGCAGGATCTGTCAGTTCGTTTTCTGTAACATTCTTGAAAACATCGGGCATCGGGCTGTCTACTGCAACAAACTGCATGAGTTGTTTCATCTCACGGCTTGGATAGACGGGAGATGAATGTGTATCCGGCTTTGGACATACAGGTATAGCATCCTGTGCATACCCCGGCCTCACAACTAATAGTCCCAGAGCACTAAGCAGATAAAAAATCAGAACATTCAGCTGTTTCATAGTGCATTAATTTTCATATGCCTTACGCTTTTCGTATTGTTCCTTGTCGTACATCAGCGCTTCGAACAATATTTTTGCCAGATGTTTTCCTCCTCGGAAATTAATATGCGTATAGTCATAATTTGCCATTGCCGGTTTGCTGTTTACCATTTCTACCATACTTCCTTCCCCTCCCATCGCTTCGAACATATTCCAAAAAGCAACATGAGTATTTGCAGCCAAAGCCTGCTGGTAGCGGATGAGATTTTTTACTCCAGGCATAGTTCGCAACTCTCCGGTTTCTGTTTTATTTTCTCTGTCACCGATTCCGATTATCAGAATAGCTGCTTCAGGAAAAGCTTCTTTCAGATGTCTGACAACTTTCTCCATTTCGTGTGTGTAATAAGAATAGTTCGATACATTTTCGGAAGCGACATTCAATCCATACTGTAAAACAATCAGATCGTAGGTACGCAAGCGGTTGTATGCTTTCAGGATAGACAGAGGAATGCTGGTCAGTTGCTGTCCGCTACTGCCTCGGGTACTGAAATTATCGAGTATAACTCCTTCTTTCGAATCCATTGTAGCCGCAAAGCACCGGGTATTTTTTCCAGCCTGCAATACGTTCCAAGATACATTTCCTATTCTACCTTCTACCTGGGCAACCTGCATTCCCGTACTGTCGCCGGGGAAAATGTATTCTGTATCCTCACCTCCATTGACTTGTACGGACAGTTTTACGGAATCAGACGAAAAGAAATAGAAAGAAGATATATCGCATGTATCCAAACAAGAAGTATAATTTTTACCACCTTTCAGACTGACAGATGCTCCCTGACGAGGGATAAAATAATGATTGGATATATCTTGCATGGAACGATGAAAGGCTACGGAATCGGTTATAGCATGGCTCTCCCACCCGCTGAAAGTGTGTTTTACAGTGGGACGGAATCCAGCAATACGGGAAGTTACAGGCACGTATCCTACACCTCTTCCTCCAAACTTCTGCTGGAACAGAGTACGTAAATCGGCTGTCAATATATCACCTTCTATAAAGGAATCGCCAAAATAAGCGATACGAACGGGACGATTGAGTGAAGCACGATTCTCCAAAGCTTCATAGAAAGCTCCCATTCCCAACTCCAGAGAATCTGCATAGTCTTCTATACAGGTCATACCAGCCTTACAAGTATCAACAAATATAGGCTTTGCCACAACAGGCAAAGGTATGGAATCGGTATCGGAAACTTCTTCGATTACAGGATCAGGACGTAAGTCGGATAATAAATCGACCTTACGCAAAGGACTCCCGTTAAAATTTACAGGAGGCAAATAATAGAGTGCCAATAGTCCGCAGACTACCAGTAATGTAAAGGCAAAAGTTATTGTTATTTTATTCTTCATCGATGATTCTTTGCAAACAGCTGCAAAGATAGAGGTTTTTTGAAGAATATAGGGGGTATTATCAAGGCTTTTCTTTTACTGACTGTAAAAAAGCATCTACCATCTGCATACCTTTCGGGGTAGTAATTCCTCTCATATGCAGGAAAGTAACTTCACTATAGATTTCTGAAATAGGGTAATTTTCTGTTATATCCGAATATATCAGCATTTCCATCTGCATCGACATTGCCTGATTAATAATGGCAAAATTTATATCATTACGGAATATGCCTTCTTCTACTCCCTTTTGGAAATGTACCAATGCCGCTGCATCGTTCAATTTCTGATGTTCGCGTATATATGTCAACACATTAGGATACTTACGTAAATCGCGGAAGAAAAGCGGATTTATCTGTCCCAACTCATTCAACTTACGCTTATAAAAAGCAAAGATTACTTCCAAAGCATTCTCAGCTCTGGAAGCAACTTCGCTAATGTATGTACTCATCTCTTGCTGGTGCATGGCAAACACTTCCAGCAAAAGCTGTTCTTTATCGCAGAATAGCTCGTAAAGAGTCCGTTTGGATATAGAAAGTGCGCACGCAAGACTGTCCATATGAACATTCTTGATGCCAGATTTGGCAAAAGCACGGGAAGCTTCTAGTATTACTCGTTTCCTCAGCTCTGCTCTGTCACACTTATTTCTCTTTACGCCTGCCATAAAATACAATTAATGAATAATGCCTAACTTCGATGTTTTTACAAACTCTATAATCCGTTCGATTTCCGGACTATTAGGAACTTGTTCCTGAATACGAAGCAATGCATCGTGCTGAGAAGTATTTGCCTTATACAGAATACGATATGCCTGAGCAATATGTTTAATCAGAGTTTCAGAGAAACCAGCAAGCTCGAGCACTTTCGTATTTATGCTGTAAAAAGCAATAGGTTCGTGAGCTGCCACGATATAAGGAGGAATATCTTTGATAAAACGGCATCCTCCCTGTACCAGAGAGTAACTTCCCAAACGTGTGTTACCCTGCATCAGCACATTGGATGTAAGAATCGCACAGTCCTGGATAATACAATTACCAGATACCTGCGAGCCATTTCCGATAATACAATGATTTCCAACTTCAACATCATGTGACAGACGTGCACCTGTCATAATGAAGTTTCCATCGCCAACGCTTGTAGCATGTCCGGCATGTGTACCACGAATAATCACAGCATTTTCACGGATTACATTATTATTGCCAATATAGGCTAATGTATCTTCACCTGTATAAGCAAAATCCTGTGGAACTGCAGCAACAACAGCTCCCTGATACACTTTATTGCCATTTCCCATGCGAGTACCACTCATCAAGCTGGCATAAGGCATAATCACATTATCGTCGCCTATCTCGACATTTTTGTCGATATAAGCAAACGGATGTACCGTAACGTTTTTCCCAATCTTGGCAGACGGGTCAACGTAAGCTAAAGGACTAATCATAGTTTCTTTCATATTTAAGGTTAATTATTCTCTTCCTCCTCCCAAAGCACTATACAAGTTTATAACAGCTTGCATACGCTGGAAACTATCAGAAACCTCGCTCAGCTGTGCACTCAGCAAATTCTGCTGTGCTGTCAGAATTTCCAGATAAGTGGCTTCTCCACTCTGGAACAAAGCTTTGGTATAAGTAACAGCTTTATCCAACTGTTCTACCTGTCCACGGTCTTCTATAAGTTTCTTGTTCTGTGTATCATATAAGAACAATGCATCACTTACTTCCTTACCAGCTTCCAATATCGTCTGCTGATAGTTCATCTTGGCAATTTTTTCTTCTGCCTTAGAAACTTTCAAATTGGCTACCAGTTTGCCGTTATTGAATATAGGTTGAGCCAATGAAGCCAGTGCCTGCAACATAAATTCACCTGGATTAACTACAGATATACCTGAACCGTTTGTCCATCCGGCTGTTCCTGTTATGTTCAAACCTGGATAGAATGCTGCACGGGCAGAGTTCGTGGTATAATAAGCTGCTGCCAATGTCATTTCTGCCATCTTTACATCAGGACGATTTTCCAACAACTGCAATGGTACACCGGCTGTCAATTCTTCAGGCATTACCTGTTCGCCCAGAGTATTACGGTCGATAGTTTGCGGAGCTTTAGCCAGTAATACAGCCAGAGAGTTTTCTGTTTCGCGTACCTGACGTTTCAAATCCATCAGCGAAGCTTCTACCTGATGACTAGCAGCACGCATTTGTGCAACTCCCGCTTCGGTTGTCATACCAGCCACTTTCATAGCTTCCATTACACGTACATTTTCTTTGTAGATGGCAGCAGTTTCTGTTGTAATTTCCACCTGACGGTCGAGCATCAGCAACGAATAATAGATATTGGCTATGCCACAGATAATCTGTGAACGTACTGCCTGTTCCGCATACTTGCTTTGTTCATAAGCAACTTTCTGTCCACGTTTTGTATTGAGAATCTTGCCAAACAAATCGATTTCCCAACTTGCAACAGCTGGAAGTTGATAAGCTTTTACATAACTTCCTCCTCCCATACTAGTTGTTGTTCCTTGAGGAGCCAGATTAATAGAAGGAAGATACGACAGTTTAGCGGCAGTCAGCATCACTTTAGCTTCCTGTACACGAAGAGCAGCAGCCTGCATATCTACATTGTTTGCCAATCCTTCTTCAATTAAAGCCTGCAATTTTGCATCGCGAAAGACTTCTTTCCATGGCAAGTTTCCCATATTTGAAGTATCGGCAACCAACGTATCGGTAGCCGACGCCGGGTCACGATAGATGCCTGAGGCATCTATCGATTCCGGACGATCGTAAGCTTTATAGATGTGACAACTGCTCATCATGGCAGCCAGACACATCGCACCTAATATTTGTTTTTTCATTATCGTCTTTATCATTTATGAGTTTTAGCAGTAGGAGAATATTGTTCGATTTCAGCCTCTACTTCACTTTCGTCAAGGCTATCCCATTCCATCGGCTTAATCTTCTCCTGTAGCCATTGGAATATAACAAACAGTACCGGAACAATGAAGATTTGCAGAATCATACCAATCAACATACCACCGATAGCTGAAGAACCCAGAGTACGGTTACCGTGAGCACCTACGCCAAACGCAAACATCAACGGAAGCAATCCGACAATCATAGCCAAAGAGGTCATCAAGATCGGTCGCAAACGAGCTGCCGCACCCAGCACAGCTGCCCAAGAAATACTCATACCTTGCTTACGACGGTCGAGGGCAAACTCTACAATCAAAATTGCATTCTTAGCCAACAGACCCATCAACATAATCAATGCAATCTGCATGTAGATGTCATTTGACATAGTTCCCAGAATCATCTTCAATGCTGGTATATTTCCTAATGCACCGAATCCGTTAACGAAAATAAAGCTACCCATCAAACCGAACGGAACTGAAAGCAATACAGCCAACGGAAGAATATAACTTTCGTACTGAGCACTCAGCAACAAGTAAACGAATACAAAACACAACACGAAGATAATACCTGTTGTACTACCACTTGTAGATGCCTCTTCACGTGCCATACCTCCTAATTCATAACCAAATCCAGTAGGTAAGTTTTCCTTAGCAACTTCGGCAATAGCCTGCAATGCCTGACCTGAAGTGTATCCTGAAGCCGGAGCAACCATGACTTTCATAGAAGTATACAGGTTGAAACGGTTGATGATATCCGGACCATACACTTTCTTCATGCTGACAAACTGTGTAATAGGAGCCATTTCGTTACCACTACGAACTTTGATGCTGTTCAGAGATTCCATGTTTTTAGTAGCATCCGGCTCAGCCTGAATCATTACACGGTACATCTTACCGAAACGGTTGAAGTTTGATGCATATAAACCTCCGAAGTATCCCTGCATAGTAGAAAGAATATCGCTCGGGCTGATACCAGCTTTCTTACAAGCTGCGGCATCGATATCCAGCTGATACTGCGGGAAGCTAGGGTTAAATGTTGTTTTTGCTGAGTTAATTTCAGGACGTGCTTCAAGCGCAGCTCTATAGTTATTGACTACTTCGAAGAAGTGATCCAAACTACCACCGGTCTTATCCTGCATATTTAACTCGATATCACTTGATACAGAGTAACCCGGAATCATAGGAGGAGCGAAGAACAATACCTGTGCATCTTTGATAATTTTCTGTGCACGCATAAACAATGTTGCATAAATAATATCAGAGTTCTGCATCATAGAACGTTCTTCCCAGTCTTTCAACTTGATAATGACAGAACCATAAGAAGGTCCCTGACCACCAATGAAGCTATATCCGGAAATAATAGTACGAGATTCAACAGCAGGTTCGGCTGCAACCAAGCTATCTACTTTAGCCAAAACTTCCATTGCACGTTCCTGAGATGTCCCAGGAGGTAAAGTTACAGCACCCATGATAGTACCTGTATCTTCATTAGGAACCATACCTGTAGGAGTGATCTTCATAAAGAATACAAGCAAAACAATAGAAGCAGCTACCAAACCTAATGATAACCATTTCTTATGGATAAAGAATACAACACGTTTCTTGTAGCTCTTCAACAATGAATCGTAAGCAGCGTTGAATGAAGTATGGAAACGATCGATAACACTCATTTTCTTTGGCTTGTGTTCTGAATCATGTGGTTTCAGGAAGATAGCACACAAAGCCGGAGACAGTGTCAACGCGTTCAATGCAGAGAATGCAATAGAGATAGCCATGGTAATACCGAACTGACGGTAGAATGTACCTGCTGTACCTCCCATGAAACTTACCGGAATGAACACAGACATCATGACCAATGTAATTGAAACCAATGCTCCACCCAGTTCGCTCATGGCATCAATAGAAGCCTCACGAGATGATTTATATCCCTGGTCCAATTTTGCATGGACACCTTCTACCACCACTATGGCATCATCGACCACAATCGCAATGGCAAGCACCATCGCCGACAGAGTCAACAAGTTCACACTAAATCCAATCAGTTTCAATACGAAGAATGTAGCAATCAAAGCTACCGGGATAGCAATAGCCGGAATCAATGTAGAACGCATATCCTGCAAGAATACATATACTACAATGAACACCAAGATAAATGCTTCGATCAAAGTCTTGATTACTTCATGGATTGATGCATACAAGAAGTCGTTAGCATTTTGAGCAACGTTGATCTTCAGACCGGCAGGCAAACTTTCTTCTGCCTTGCTGATAACATCAAGCAGGTTATTAATAGTTTCAGTAGCATTAGTACCTGCCATCTGGAACACAATACAAGTTACAGCCTTATGTCCGTTTACTGTATTATTAAAGGTATAAGCCAAACGTCCGAGTTCGATACGAGCAACATCACCTAAACGAAGAACTTCTCCATTTGGCAATGCTTTAATAACGATATCTTCAAATTCTTCTGTCTGCTGCAAACGTCCCTTATAACGAATAGTATATTGGAATGTCTGATTTCCACGTTCACCAAACTGTCCGGGAGCAGCTTCAATATTCTGTTCGGCCAATACACCAGAAATATCAGATGGGACCAAATTATATTGAGCCATTACATCCGGCTTCAGCCAAATACGCATAGAGTAGTCCTGACCCATCACATTGGCATCACCCACACCCTTTACACGCTGAACTTCCGGAATCAAGTTAATCTTGGCATAGTTTTCAATAAACTCGATGTTATACTTATCTTCTGCATCGTACAAAGAGAAAATCAACAACATAGAGTTCTGACGCTTCTGAGTTGTCACACCGACTTTTGTTACTTCGGCTGGCAGCAAACCCTGCGCCATAGAAACACGGTTCTGTACATTGACTGCAGCCATATCCGGGTCAGTACCCTGGTTAAAATAAATACTGATATCGGCCGAACCGTTGTTTGACGCACTAGACTGAATATACATCATGTTTTCTACACCATTGATCTGGTCTTCCAGCGGTGCAATAACTGAGTTCAATACAGTTTGCGCATTGGCACCCGTATAGGTAGCTCTTACCGATACGGTAGGAGGCGCAATATCCGGATACTGTGTTACCGGCAATGTAGCAAGGCCGATTATACCCAGGATAACTATCAAGATAGATATTACCGTTGACAGTACCGGACGATTAATAAATTTATCTAGTTTCATTCTATTCCTTAATAATATTATACGAATACATTATTCTCCTCACACAATCAATTGAAAGCAGTCTGGATATTTCCATCACGCTGATCCTGGAGGGCTTTCTGATATTTAGCTTCTTTTTGAGCAACAGTAATAGGAACAATCTTCTGTCCATCCTGTAAAGTTTGAACACCTTCCACTACTACCTTATCTCCTTCCTTCAAACCGCCGGTTACGATATAATTCTTACCGTCGTTCAAGTTAGAAACCTGTATTTCCGTATGTTTCAGTGTACTGTCTGCCTGCAATACATAAACGAATTTCTTATCCTGAATTTCCTGTGTAGCTGTCTGAGGTATCAAAATAATATTATCCATTGCATAAGGGAATACAACGTTTGCCATACCTCCACTACGTAAAATATTTTGCTTGTTCGGGAAAATAGCACGCATGCTAACAGAACCTGTAGTCTGATCGATAACTCCACTTACAGCATCAATTTTACCTTCTGCATCATACATAGTACCATCAGAAAGTTGCAGTTTTACTGCCGGCATTTTTTCCAGCTGTTCTTTCAATGTACCACCAGCTTTTGTCAAAGCCAACAACTGTTTTTCTGTCATAGAGAAATATACATACATATCACCAATCTGAGAAACAGTTGTCAGTGGTTGAGTTACCGATGCACTAACCAAAGCACCTACACGGTACGGGAAAGTTCCGATAACACCATCAGACGGACTTGTAACTGTACAGAAGCCTAAATTTTGTTTTGCAGCAGCATAAGCAGCTTCAGCCTGCGCCAGATTAGCCTTAGCTGTCAGCAAATTATTTACAGCTGTCTGATATTCAAAATCGCTGATAATCTTCTGTTCATGCAGCATTTTCTTATTTGCTTCTGTTTCTGTAACAGTCTTTAAATTAGCTTTAGCAGATTCTACACCAGCCTTAGCCTGGTCGTAAGCAGCTTTATACTGAGTTGGGTCTATCTGAAATAGAGCCTGACCTTTACGAACTGTAGCTCCTTCATCTACGCATAATTTCACTATGAATCCTGACACCTGAGGACGAATTTCAATATCCTGCAAACCTTTGATTGTAGCCGGATACTGAGTGGTCTGGCTACTAGAAGTTACTGTAACCGATTGCACAGCAAACTCGTTGTCACCCATTTTCATGCCGCCTTGGCCCCCACCACAGGCAGTCAAAACCGATAACCCTAAAGCCATAAGGGAAATTCGGCTAGAAAAAAAACTTCTGTTTCTTTTTACACTCATATTCATATTATAAAAAAATTAATGTTTTTCTTACCCTCGTTTTATCGTTTCAATAGAAAACTTTTTCAACCCGATTAGTTTTTAACCGTGCAAATATAATGAAAAAATCACTCACAAAACCAACTGTTTAACTAACAATAACCATAAAACTAGAATAGTTATTACATATAGCCAAATTAAAACGACTAATTGACAAATATTATCGACAGAAACTTCTGCATATTATACAAATTACAGTTTTTTAAAAGAAAAAAACTTCCATTTGTTATTTTATTCCTACATTTGCGCTACACATTAATTGATAATTCATAAAACCAATAAAATTATGGTCAAAATAACAAAAGAAGCCGCTTTGCTCTATCACTCACAGGGCAAACCGGGTAAAATTGAGGTCGTTCCGACCAAACCTTATCAAACACAAAGAGACTTGTCATTAGCATATTCGCCGGGAGTTGCAGAACCATGTCTTGAAATCCAGAAAAGTCCTGAAACAGCATACGACTATACTGCTAAAGGTAATTTGGTTGCTGTCATTTCAAACGGAACAGCTGTTCTGGGATTGGGTGACATAGGTGCCATGAGCGGAAAACCCGTAATGGAAGGAAAAGGATTATTGTTTAAAATATATGCCGGCATCGATGTATTCGACATAGAAGTAAACGAAAAGGATCCTGACAAATTTATCGAAGCTGTAAAAGCTATCGCTCCTACATTTGGAGGTATTAACCTAGAAGATATCAAAGCACCCGAATGCTTTAAGATAGAACAACGCCTGAAAGAAGAACTTGACATTCCTGTTATGCATGATGACCAGCACGGAACAGCAATCATCTCAAGTGCCGGTCTGATCAATGCTCTGGAAGTAGCAGGAAAGAAAATAGAAGATGTAAAAATCGTCGTAAACGGTGCTGGAGCTTCTGCTGTATCATGTACCAAGCTGTATGTATCGCTGGGTGCACGCCTGGAAAATATCGTCATGTTGGATAGTAAAGGGGTTATTTCCAAGCAGCGTACCGACCTGAACGAACAAAAGAAATATTTCGCTACCGATCGTACTGACGTACATACATTGGAAGAAGCGATCAAGGGAGCTGATGTTTTCCTCGGACTGTCAAAAGGAAACGTGCTTACTCAAGACATGGTAAGAAGCATGGCAGACCATCCGATTGTTTTTGCTTTGGCAAACCCAACTCCAGAAATATCTTACGAAGATGCTATGGCATCACGCCCTGACGTATTGATGTCAACCGGACGCTCAGACTATCCTAACCAGATTAATAACGTTATCGGATTCCCGTATATATTCCGTGGAGCATTGGATACACGTGCTACTGCTATCAACGAAGAAATGAAACTGGCAGCTGTACGAGCTATCGCCGGCCTTGCTAAAAAGCCTGTACCCGATGTAGTAAATGAAGCATATCATGTCAACAACCTGACATTTGGTCCCGAATATTTTATACCGAAGCCAGTAGATCCACGACTGATAACAGAAGTTTCCATGGCTGTGGCTAAGGCTGCAATGGAATCAGGAGTCGCACGTAAGCAGATTACCGACTGGGAAGCATACAAGAATCACCTGCGTGAACTGATGGGACAAGAAAACAAACTGACTCGCCAGTTATATGAAACAGCACGTCGCTGCCCGCAACGCGTTGTATTTGCCGAAGGAACTCACCCCAACATGCTGAAAGCTGCAGTAGAAGCCAAGGCCGAAGGTATCTGTAACCCAATCCTGTTAGGTAATGAAGAAAGAATAGCTAAGCTTGCCAAAGAACTCGACCTGAATCTGGATGGAATAGAAATCGTAAATCTCCGTCACGACCGTGAAGCAGAACGCCGCGAACGTTACGCACGCATACTGTGTGAAAAACGTGCCCGCGAAGGAGCAAACTTTGCCGAAGCAAACGACAAGATGTTCGAACGTAACTATTTCGGTATGATGATGGTGGAAACAGGAGAAGCCGATGCATTTGTTACAGGTCTGTATACCAAATATTCAAATACTATCAAGGTAGCCAAGGAAGTTATCGGTATACAGCCGGGATATAACCATTTCGGGACAATGCACATCCTGAATTCCAAGAAAGGAACATATTTCATCGCCGATACATTGATCAACCGTCATCCGGATACCGATACACTCATCGACATAGCAAAATTGTCTGTAAAGGCAGTACGTTTCTTCAATCAGGAACCGGTTATGGCCATGCTTTCATACTCTAACTTTGGTTCAGATACTGAAGGAAGCCCGGCAAAAGTACACGAAGCAATAAACTACATGCACAACGAATATCCGGAACTGGCTATCGACGGAGAAATGCAGGTAAAATTTGCCTTGAACAATGCATTGCGTGATGAAAAATATCCTTTCACACGCCTGAAAGGAAAAGAAGTCAATACGCTTGTATTCCCTAACTTAAGTTCGGCAAATGCAACTTATCAGCTTATACAAAATATGAGTGAGACAGAGGTTATCGGTCCGATTCAGATGGGATTGAACAAACCTATCCACTTTACCGATATAGAAAGTTCTGTACGTGATATCGTGAATATCACCGCTATTGCCTGCATCGATGCAATAGTAGATAAGAAAAAGAAACAATGTTAAACCCTTTATAAAAGGAAAAGCTGAAATCGGGAAAATGACGAATTAAAATTCACAGAAGAATTACTTCATTTTCTGATTTCAGCTTTTCCTTTTTTATCCATAAACAAAAGCTATGAGAAAACCACTAACAAAAACCCAAAGTGTCATACTTACCCTGTTTTGGGCAGCTCTTTGTTTTGTAGTCCTGACTTCTTCTCCACGTATTGACGGACCGCTTATCACAATGCTTCTCATTTCAGGAGCTTTGGTATTTATTCCTATCGCTAAATCTATGAAAGACAATAAATAATAAGCATTTACACATATTTAATTCACAAAATCAAATATTTTGATATTTTTTCATTGATTTTATTTATCAAATGTTGCACAAATAAATTTTTATCTATATTTTTGTCACATCAAAAATTGATCAATTTAGAAAATCAAATAATCCAACAACTAAATAGATAATTTATGAATGCAGCTAAAGTATTGGAAGATCTGAAAAGAAGATTTCCTAATGAGCCTGAATATCACCAGGCAGTAGAAGAAGTGTTAGGCACTATCGAAGAGGAATACAACAAACACCCAGAATTCGACAAAGTAAATTTGATTGAACGCTTGTGCATTCCTGATAGAGTTTATCAGTTCCGTGTAACTTGGATGGATGATAAAGGCAATATCCAGACTAATATGGGTTATCGCGTTCAGCACAACAATGCAATCGGCCCGTACAAAGGCGGTATCCGTTTCCATAGTTCTGTAAACTTAGGTATCTTGAAATTCCTTGCTTTCGAGCAGACATTCAAAAACTCTCTGACAACACTTCCTATGGGTGGTGGTAAGGGTGGTTCTGACTTCTCTCCACGTGGTAAGTCAAATGCAGAAGTAATGCGTTTCTGCCAGGCGTTTATGTTGGAGTTATGGCGTCATATCGGTCCTGAAACAGACGTTCCAGCCGGAGATATCGGTGTTGGTGGTCGTGAAGTAGGTTTCATGTTCGGTATGTACAAAAAGCTGGCTCACGAATTTACCGGTGTATTGACAGGTAAAGGTCGTGAATTTGGTGGCTCATTGATTCGTCCTGAAGCAACTGGTTACGGAAATATTTATTTCTTGCTGGAAATGCTTAAGACACGTAACATAGATATTAAAGGTAAAACTTGTCTTGTATCAGGTTCAGGTAACGTAGCTCAGTACACAGTAGAAAAACTGATCCAACTGGGAGCAAAAGTTGTTACAATGTCTGATTCAGACGGTTATATTTATGATCCGGACGGTATCGACCGTGAAAAGCTGGATTACATCATGGAACTGAAGAACTTGTACCGTGGCCGTATCCGCGAATACGCTGAAAAGTATGGCTGTAAATATGTAGCAGGTGCTCGTCCATGGAACGAAAAAGCAGATATCGCTCTTCCTTCTGCAACTCAGAATGAAATCAATGGCGATGATGCAAAAGCATTGGTTGCAAACGGTGTAATCGCTGTTTCGGAAGGAGCAAACATGCCTTCTACTCCAGAAGCTATCCGTGTATTCCAGGAAGCTAAAATTCTTTATGCTCCGGGTAAAGCTGCTAATGCTGGTGGTGTTTCTGTTTCTGGTTTGGAAATGACTCAGAATTCTATCAAACTGAGCTGGAGTCAGGAAGAAGTAGACGAAAAACTGAAGAGCATCATGAAGAACATTCACGAAGCTTGTGTACAGTATGGTACAGAACCAGACGGTTATATCAACTACGTGAAAGGTGCAAACGTTGCCGGCTTCATGAAAGTTGCCAAAGCTATGATGGCTCAGGGTATTGTATAAACAGATTATCCCTAACATAAAAACAGAAACGGGTGGAATGCAAATAACGTTCCACCCGTTTTTTATATCAGTAAATACTGTTCACAACAACAAAAAATCCTCCTTTATTCATGAAGAACAAGAAGGATTTTGTGAATGTTATCAATCCTTTACTCTTTCAAAGACAAAGAATGAGTATCCCAGTTGTAAACAACAGTATATATCGTATTTGTGTTTATGACTTCTCCTTCATCTTTTCCCCAATCACCATTTAATGTATTCGTTTCTGAATCAGAGTTTGTCAAAGTCAACTGATAACTGAAAGAAACACCTTCAGAATAGGGAAAATAAACAATATCTCCATTGTCTAAAGCTACAGTTCTATCTCCAGCAGTCACTGTAAAATCATATTCCTGTAACCAATCCCCGATCACCTCCGACAGATTTAGGCTTACAGCAAATGTAATCGTAGGAACCTGAACTTTCAATCCAGTAGTTTCTCCCCGTTTTACGACAAAAGGAACTTCCGTATAATAAACAGGCTCACCTTTCTCTTCATTAGTCCAGCTTTTTTCCACTCCATAATTCGGACTATACACTTTCAACATATAATCATCTGCAGCATCCAATTCGATTTTATTCTGCATTTCTTCAGTAGAAAGTGTGCGAAGCATCTCACCCCCCTTCCACAATTCAACAGTCCAGATTATATCATCAGTTGAACGCGAAGCGACTTCTGCCACAGTTTGCGATTGGACTTCTATACCAGAAACAGACATATAACCTGCCCCAGATAAAACTTCTTTTTGCTGACAACCAATCAGCAAAAAGATTCCACACAATATATAAAGTATATTTCGTTTCATGACTTCATCTTTTATTTATCAAATGCCAAGGAAATATCATCTATCTTCAAAATACTTCCCATATGCACAGTCCAATCGCCAATCACTGGATAAGTTATAGTTGTTCCTAAATCAAAATCACTCTGAGAAAGTGAAGTTTTATTCGAGGCCAAAAACTGCACACATATAGAAGTTGCTTTCTCAAAAGGTTCAGTATAATTAAAATCAACTGTGGCGTGTCCATATTCACCATTTTCTTCCGAAGAGGCAGCAGGTTCATACGTTCCAGTTGCAATTTCCCGATCTCCATTCTTTAAAGACACAACAACCTTGAAAGCATCAGAATTATAGGGCTTATATTTATACCAAAAAGACATCGAAGTTGGACGAGAACCAAAATCATGCCCTTGTATAATACCAGAGTCATAAGTTCCAATAAACAAGCTACCTACCATAGCACCACCGACATAAGTACCCGCAGTATTGGCATAGCCATCACCACATCCCGAAAGATACATCAACGCAGCTTTTGTGCCTCCATGAGCATCTTCTGTATAACTGACACAGGATGCAAAGCAACCTTCATACCAAATTCCAAAAGCATACGTTCCTCCTTGAGCTTTATCGTTGTTTGTTGCCCACCAAGACGAGCTGGCATTACCTTCTGCATAAGGATGGAAAGTGTAATAAGTTTTATCCTTAGAGGGCCATGTACCCGATTTTTTCTTTTCCTCAATATACCATTCTTCCATATCCGAATTCGGTAACTGTTGCGGAGTTTCCAGCACCACATCCACTGGCTCTGTTTCGATACCCTCACGATAAACAGCACGTATCTGATATTGCTTATCCACAGGATAGTCGTCAAACTGTACCAAGCGATCACAGTCTATCCATTGCTCGTCGCCTTTCTTACGATATTGATATTGAATTTTCTGCGAAATCGTTTCGATATCTCCAGTCTTTATATCACAGCTGTCTACACTAAATTCCTTACACCAGAAGTTTCCCGGATTAGTTACGATAGAGAACTCCGGCTTATTACACTTAAGTGTATAAACCCGATTTACTGTTGCATCTTCACTAGCCCAGCGGTTATTGGCCTTCACATCCACTTCTATTGTTGACGTAACAGTTGCTCCCTTATTCGTCATCAGCTGTGGTAATAAAGAAGTAAAATCCAAAACAGCCTCCGTTGCTCCAACTTCCGGTAAGGAAATACCTAATGCATTTTCAATCGCAGACTTATCTTCAGCACTAGACAACAAATATTCTTTTCCTTGTTCCAATCCAGCAAACTTAGTATCTGCCGAATTAAATTTCAACTTCAACTCCTGCAAGGCAGATGAAAGTTTCAAACGAATAGTTGCCGATTTTTTTTCTGTTTCAGCGAACGAGAGCTCGTTATTCAGAAAACCATCCGATTCCAATTTCGGCTTAGGCATAAACTCTGAAGGTATCGTTTCAGCAATAGAAACCGTTTCCGTTTCAAGTTTCTCAATAGAAATACCTACTCCCGATGAAATTTCTGAATCATCCAGACCTAATGTAACCTTTACATGAGTCTTTACTGCAATATTTGCAAACTGCTCCTGATCCGGAATATCATATACGACCTCTTTTCCCGTACCAGATAAACGGCCATGGAAAACCAGCTTCACTGACGAACCTGCACGAAAATAAGCACTCTTTCCTGAATCAGCATCCAGATCGACAGACTCACTGCCTACAGATACTGTTACGAAATAGGATTCATACATCTTGTTCAGACTCTCTCTGTTATAAATGACAGACAACAGAGAATTGGCTACAGAGCAAGATATAGAAGCTGAAGTCATTTCTCCTTTTATCACTTCCCGTGCATTCAAACTTCCTACATAATAGGGAGCATCCAATGCAATCACTGGATTATCACCATACGTAGCAGTCAAATCGTACAGGCCTTCCTGTAATAAAACATATTCCTTACAAGTTCCCTTATAGGCAGATTTATCGGTACCACTATATAGAATCTTCAACTGAAACATTTCTGTCAGCGGATCTTCCAACTCAGAAGGAGCTTTACGTGAATATGCTTTATTATCCTCATCAGTCAAGGTAACAAGCAATCCCGTTTTGCCAGATAAATCAGTTTCCTCATTCTCCTGACACCCTCCCAGTAGCATACATAGCAGCAGCGAGCACAAGCCTCCTATCCACTTCATATATTCAATAACTAATTTATTCATAACCTAATTCAAATTCATCTACCCACAACGTACTGCCGTCGCCAACCTGTCCGATTACTTTCTTTCCATTCTCATCAAAATCACCGCCATACTTACTGGAAGTAGCAACAATCGCGATTTTCGCAGGTTTCGATTCAGTATTACTATACTTAATATCAAACTCAAATTTCGTATATTCAGTAACAGTCTCTGTACCAATAAACTCACCATAAGCTATTTCCTGTCCGGCATCATCCCATAATCTTAAATAAATATGGCATTGATCTGTTTTCAGATTTCCGGGAACAGTACCAGCGTATGTAACAGGCATTGATTTATATTTATAATACCCACTCAGTTTTGTAGGACGGGCTCCAGAATAAGCACGTCCAAACGACGGACTCGACTCAGGTTTTCCTACATTCGTTTTATAAGTCCCGATAAACAAATTACCGGCAGCAGCACCGACCAATAAAATATCTCCGTACGTATACATTTTGGCAGCCTTTCCTTTATAAGCATCACTACCTGTAACAGGTACGGTACTCGACTCCTTATAAATAGTCACTCCCTCATTACCTGTAGCCCAATAAGCCTGTGGATCATCCAGATTATCGGCAACAGGGTTCGGATACCAAGTTTTTCCATCCTGTGTCCAAGTTTCGAAATTCATGTTGGGAAGAGTCACAATCGTTTCCGTCTGGAAAGAATATACATCGCCTTCACTACCTCCGGCCAGTGCCCGTACTTCATAATCCGTACCACTCTGCAACCCCGTAAGTTCAGCAGAATAAGAAGTGCTTCCTGTTTCAGTAATAGCCGAATTATCCAATTTCGTCCATTCCTCATTACCTTTCACACGATATTCCACAGAGATATCAGTTCCAGCACGAAAACTTCCACTGATATAAGCCTTAGTAGCCCATGCATTTACTTTTTCTACAGAAGCGGCTACCGATGATTTCTGTACATCCACCGTCCAGTCGCATATATATCTGCCATTACGGTAAGCCTTAAACACACGTGGACGAGTAAAATCCGTTACTGTTGCCGGATCTGGATCTAATACTGTTTTTGAGCCCTCCAGATTTAATTTTTTAATCTTGATATTCCGGTAATCAGCATCTTCCGTGACATAAATAATAGCAACATGATTATATAAGTCCAATGAAGGAGCAGTACCCGACTGATTCTCCACCTCAATCACACGTTCAATTTCTTGCTTTACAGTCACCCTCCACTGATAATCCTGATAAGTTTTCAACAAGATTCTAACTGGATTCGTAAAATCAATAGCCGTATTGGCATTAGCAGGAAGTTCTGACAGCGAACTAAAACTGAAATTAGGAAAACCATTCGGTTTAATACATGCTGCAACATCCGGAGAGATTGAAGCTTCCGTATTGGCAATCAGTTTCGTAACAGGTAAACTGTCAATAAAAGCATCCTCCCCTATAGTAAGTTCAATAGTACGAGCCTGATTATTGAACACAGCCTCCCCTTGCATTCCTTCCACCTGAAATTCCTGAATTACTCCCTCAATATAAGGGTAAGGAATATCATTTTCTATACACGAAGACATGTTCAGCAATAAAAGAAAAGCAAAGCTATATTTCAAAGCCTTCATTATCATAATCCATCAGTTTAAAAATAGGTACAGATACCTATATTTATCGAAAATATATTAATCTTAAAATCAGCCGAGCTCTGACGGTACGAACCATGTTCTACCTGATTGGTTGTCTGTTCAATCCATTTAAAATCCAAACCGACAACATTAATCGACACCTCGACTGCCATATTGTTCGTAACGAAAGCCGTCAAGCCCGGCGCCGCACCAATCTGTAAACGATGAGAGGTCTGATAGGTACCCGTAGCTTTCTCATCCGACCCGGACAACGTTTTTCCCTGACCATATCCATACGTCAGACGAAGCTCATTGAAAAAGCCAAAAACTTTACTGTTTCCCAGCCCCATATATGTGCGTAAAAATCCGGCAGCAGTATATTCATGCTCCAGATATTTATAATCGCTGATATCGAATGTCAGGTCATCTCCCAAATCCAGATTAATACTACCTATATCCGCATAGGTACGGTTATAATTCAAACGCACACCGGCAGCCATATTATCACGGAAAAAATATCCGGCATATGGACTTACCTTAAAGGTATACCCTTCACCGTTTACATCATCCAATATCAGAAGCTTATAATTATCACCGGTCAATTCTGTATAAGAGAATGTGACACCTCCCATCCACGATCCTTTCGGAACAAATAAGGAGGGCTTTATATTACGATCATAACCTTTTCGTGCGTAGACCGAAGTTACGCACAAAAAGGTTAATAATAAAATGAAATATTTCTTCATGCAAACATTAATAGTATGACAATTCAAAATCATCTACCCAAAGGGTACTGCCAATCGCCAGCTGACCAATTACATTCATTCCGTCAAAATATCCACCATAACGGCTAGAAGTTGCTACAATTGCAATCTTATCAGGACGTTTGTTTGTTACTGTATATTCTATAGGAATTTCAAAATGTGTGTATTCTGAAACAGTTTCATTTGTTATGAAATGTCCTTCGCCGATAGTTTCACCTCCCGACCATAACTGAATATAAATATCACACTCATCTTTTTCCAATTTTTCAGACGGAACACTTCCATCAGACATTGTTGCCCCCGGCTGATATTTAAAGTACCCTGACAACTTAGTCGGACGAGCTCCTGAATAATCTCTACCAAATGTTACACTTGAAGCAGGATCTTGGGCATTTGTTTTATAGCTTCCAATAAAAATATTCCCTGCGGCTTTTACTTTTACAAAAACAAACATAGTAACTTCTACAGTCTGCAACTGAGCAGCCAACCCACTATAAGAGTCACTGACTCCTACACTATTAGAGTTTCCTCCTAAAGTCACACCCTCATTTCCAGTTGACCAATAACTATTAGAAGCATCAGCATTCGGATACCAGTCCTTTTCATTCTGACTCCATGTATCAAAGTTCAGGTTCGGAATTTCCACATACGATTCTGTAGTAAACGTACAAGTTTCACCTGCTTTATCTCCACACAAAATGTAATATTCGTACTCCGTACCGAAATCTAGCGGGGCAACCTTTGCTGAATAGTTCTTGGTGCCTTCTTCCTGAACAGCTTCAATTGTAGTCCATTCAGCATCGGCTTTCTTCTTGTAACGGAACTGTACCGGAGAAGTAATTTCCGCTAAATTACAAGAACCCGACAAATAAGCAAACTGTCCCCAAACCTTAGAAGCATCGTTCTTAATATCGCTGGTTACCATATCAGCACTTTCCTGCTTGGTAGGTACTTTTACTGTTACGTCGTACTGATGAATAGTCTGGTCTACAGATATATCGAATCCGGCATTACCTTCCGTAATATCCAGATTTACTTTATAGTGATAAGCAGCTTCCGCTTTCGAAGTGATTTCCTGAGAGAAAGACTTTCCATTACCGAAATCAACTTTTACAGTCAAAGGCTGACCAGCTTTTACATAAGCAGCACGTGCTTCATCTTCTACAAATGGAATGCTCAGCGCATCAGCACCTTCTATATAACATGTATAACCAGCAAAAGTAGATTTAAAAGTTTCCGAACAATTTACAGAAACCATTGTCTGAGCCAGCTTACAAGTAATGTTTACATTCTTTGCCTTATTGGCTTCGATTACTACATCTTTTTGTCCTGCATAATAAGGCTGAGCATCAAAGCCCTGAGTTTCCATATTCTTGTCGGCTGAATATGCCTTGATGGTATATGTAGCAACAGGCAATATCACATCATCTAAGTTTCTCCAATCGTCGGCATGCTGTACTACAGCATTCGACTCATCTAATATATCGACAGCTATTGCTTCCGATTCAGTTATGTCAGCACGAGTTTCTACACCCTTATTAACATCAATGGAAGACAGCTGGAGATAACCATATCCTTTGGCTTCATCTATTTCTGACTGGCAGGAAGAAATCAGTCCTACACCCAGAAATAATCCTATCATTATATTTGTTAATTTCATAAACTCTTACTCTCCTTTCTTTGGATTTACAATAACTGTAATATCTCCGTCATTAGTATTTACTCCATCTGAAACTGCCAAATTGAACGTACTGCTTCCAGATGTTACCACCTTTGGAATCAAAACTAACAATCCTCCCAACTTAAAGATAAACTTTGTACAAGTTCCAGCATGTAGCTGAATGTACTCCTCTCCTGTTACAAGTCCTAAACCTATGATCTTTTCCTTTAGTCCATCATCCATATTACAGATGTCAAATGTTTTCGGTAAGCCTACCCCGCCTAACATAGCTGCAATCTCACCCGAAATAGTCACATTCAGATGTTTAATACCATTAGGAGCTAAGATGTGAACATCCTGCAAACCTGCAATATCAGAATCACCATGGGTACAAGTATAAGTAGCAGGCAATCCTTTGAATGTGATAGAAGCTTCCGGTTCTTCACCACCACCTTCACCCGGGTTTTCCGGACCTTCATAAATAATATTACCTACAGGGATTTTAATTGTTTCACCCACTTCAGTGAATGTCAGGTCAACTATAATACCGATAGAAATATAAGAATCTGTAGAACCGTCTTCTGTCAGTTGAATATTAAAAGAATCTCCACCAGCCAAATAAGATTCGCTACCCTCTGCATCAGAAGGCTTCTGAATAGTTACTTTCAATTCAATAAAATTACCTTCTACAGAAGTTGCCTTGATAGAAGCATTCAGGCTGTTCTGGCGTTCAGGAACCTGAAAATAATATTTCTTACCAAGAGAACTCTTATCGAATATTTGGGTGGCACCATCTCTATTATCAACTATTACTGAATAATCATCTTTAAAAGCTTCTTCAAACGAGCTTGTCAAACCTATTGATACTTCAACACATGCCAGTTTACAAGTCAGATCAACATTTGTAGCAATACCCTTCTTTACAGAGAAAGTCTGTTCCCCTTTAAAATAAGGACGCTCGGATACTTTTACATTTTCACCTTCGTAATTGTAAGCAGTTACAGCATAGCTTCCTTCACCCAAAGGAAGAACTACCTTACCGTTTTCGTTCTTCAATTCACTGACTTTACCTCTGGCTGCTTCTTCCTGAGTTTCAGTATTTGTTACAACCAGTGTATAATTGTCTACATTTACATCTTCTTCATTAAAGCTTCCGGTAGTAGTTCCGCCGTCTACAGTTTCTCCGGCACGACTTATTGTTACTCCGTTATAAATAGATGCCAGGTCAAGCTCCAGTGTACCGGCATTTTCTCCGGCTCCTCCTTTACCCAAAAGTTCATCACGCATTTCGCAAGATGACAAACTTACAATAAGGCCTAAAAGCCATATTAAACTCTTATATTTTTTCATTTTATTCGTATTTTATCTTAATTTGGAATGTAATCACCCGGGATATTAACAGTAACATCTTCTTCTGTTACCCCACCATCAACAGTAATAGTCAAGCCCAGCTTACCTCCTGCAATAGCTGTTTTATTCGGCTTGATAGTCAAAGTATAAGAATAGCAAGGTTTCAAATCGATTACCTTAGAAGTATCGAAACCATCAACAGATACAGGTTCACCATTTTTATCGATTAAAGAGAAGGACAAAGTAGCATTTGTACCTTCATCACCGGTTTTCAGATAAAGCTGCTGACCTTCATTCGACTTGTTCATAGTCCAAGCCTCATCCATATAGTCGGTCTTTACAGTAACGGTACAATCCTGGAAGTAATCTTCGAATGCATCGTTATCACCATTTCCTTTATAAACCAAAGTAATTCTGGCATTGGCAGGTTTACAAAGAATAGAAACAGTTTTTTTATCACCTTGAGATACCGTAAATGTCTGACTACCCTTTACGTACAGTTTGTCGTAACCAGCAGCAACATCCTCTCCATAATAAGCGGTCAGTGTATAAGAAACACCAAAATCAACTTTCTGTTCTACATCCAAATCTCCATAAAGCTGATCTGTATAAACAGGTTCTTCTCCTTTATATAGAGATACCTTATAATTGTTTACGTTACGGTAAGCGCTCTCATCTACAGCGCGACTATAAGACAGATTGGTCGACAAATCAACCATGATACTGCCTTGCCCTGAAACACTCTCCTTTCCTTCTTCACCCGAGCAACTGCCTAAAAAAGCCAGTAACATTACAGAAGAAAGAACTTTTAAATAGTTTTTCATTTTCATTCAATTAGTAATTTTATTTTTTCGGGGCACAAAGTAATAGAATTTTCAGCTTATCGAAAAGGTCTGTTTTTTTTATTTTTGTTCTATTTTTTATCTTTCCATACTTATACCATATCATAAAGTATCGAAAATCATATATTTTACTAATATTGTTTTAGTCTATTTTTCATAAATACAGTATAAAAATTAAGATGGAATTAGCTTCCAGCCTGCTTTTTTTGTTGTATATTTGCCACGTCAACGATAATTAAAAAGAAACATGAATTTTAAAAACATTTTAATCGGAATCACCTTATCCTTATCCACAATATCCTGCATTCAGGATGAAGCATTAAATGTAGAAGCGGCAATAGACGGATGCAGTGGAGCAAATATCCAATTAATAAACATCAATGAAATAAGCAGAGAAATCGAGATCTTCGTTTTCGAAGGCTCTAATATAGCAGCTCAGGAATTGAATTTCACTCTCCCTGACGGGGCTACCATCAGTCCAGACCAATCTCAAAGCAAGGACAATCCACCTTACTACGATTTCAGCACTGAAAAAGAGCGTACCTTCACTGTCACATCCGAAGATGGAAGTAACAAGGCAACTTACACAGTTAATCTATACACAATAGAGCTGCCTTTAAAATATTCATTCGAAAACTTAAGAGAAATCAATCCATATCATGTATTATACCTGACTGATGTAAATGGTATCATGCAATGGGCAAGTGGTAATCAGGGATATAATTTATGCGGCATGGCAACCAATGCCATACAATATCCGACATCACAGGCTGACGGAGGAGTAGAAGGCAAATGTGTAAAACTAGTTACTCAGTCAACAGGAACCTTCGGTATGAATACCAATCCTAAAATGCCGATTGCAGCCGGAAATCTCTTTATCGGCTCTTTCAACATGACTTATGCTATCATTGCTCCACGACAAGCAACTCAGTTCGGCTTCCCCTTCACACGGAAACCTCTGAAAATGTCGGGATACTACAAATATAAACCGGGAGCAACATTGACAGACCAGAACGGAAATGTCATTTCAGGAAAAACCGATACCGGTGATATCTATGCCGTGCTTTATGAAGCACCCAACAGTGACTTCTCGCTGGATGGTGACTTATTTACGGAAGGCAACGAGAAGGCAAAGAACATTGTTTCAATGGCACGTATAGACAAAACAGAAGCAACCGACCAGTGGACCAGATTTGATCTGGACTTCAAGCTCCAAAATGGTAAAACCATTAATGAAGATAATCTGAAAGCTGGTAAATATAAACTTGCCATTGTCTTCTCTTCCAGCATTCAGGGAGCCTATTTCGAAGGGGCTATAGGAAGTGAGCTTTGCATTGACGAAGTAGAAATAACTTGTGAATAATACAATTCAATCATCTAGATATTCGAAACAGGAATATGAAAAAATATATATTTATATTAGCCGCGGCACTTACCGCAGGAGCAAATTTGTTACATGCACAGTCTACCGAACATAAAGGTTTGCTATGGTCATCCCTACATGGACTGGATTACGAATTCAAGGCAGGAGTAAATATCGGAGGAACTTCACCGCTTCCTCTTCCAAAAGAGATCAGAAGTTTGGACAGTTACTCACCGGGACTTGCCATAACAATTGAAGGAAACGCAACAAAATGGGTTGATGCTGCCCAGAAATGGGGAATAAGTCTTGGAGTAAGACTTGACAGCAAAGACATGACCACACGTGCTACAGTAAAAAATTACGGAATGGCTATCTTCAACGAGGTAGGCGGAAAAGTAGAAGGACTCTGGACCGGAGGTGTCAAAACCAAAGTCAAGATGTCGTATATCACTATTCCATTGTTGGCAAACTATAAAATCAATAACCGCTGGAAAGTTGTAGCCGGCCCTTATTTCTCATACATGATGGATGGAGATTTTTCAGGAGAAGTTTATGAAGGACATTTGCGCACTCCCGATGCAACGGGAAGCCGCATTGATTTTGAAGGTGACAACTCAGCTGCATATGACTTTTCTGATGAATTACGTCGTTTCCAATGGGGTATTCAGGCTGGAGGAAGTTGGAAAGCTTACAAACACCTCACTGTACACGCCGATTTGACATGGGGACTCAATGACATATTCAAGAAAGACTTCAATACTATTTCTTTTGCCATGTACCCCATTTATCTGAATTTCGGATTTGGCTACGAGTTTTAACCTCGCATAATGGAAATGCATATTTTTCAAGCCTCTCATCAAGTTTTCAGCTATTGAAGAAAACGTGAGGGCAAACCAAAGATCAGGCTCTTCCCAAAAGAGTTTATTACATTAAGAATCAACCACTTTACTTACTATAAAAAAGGCTCTGTCATTCTCCCAAATACGATTGATAGAGCCTTTTTAGTTTATATCAGATATCTATATTTTAGGAATCACTGCATACTAAAAAAAACATGAGCATAAATTCAAGAAAACTTGCCCAAGAATTGGATAAAACATCAGCATGTTTTTTTATAATTTGTACAAATTCTTTTTGTACAAAAAAGTTATATATTCTATCAGATAAATACATAAAAAAATAAAAGACAAGTATCAAAACATAACACTGATACTCGTCTTTTATTTTTATAAAAACAAGAATTAATCTCTATTTCATTCAGCGACCAATTCAAAGTCGTCTACAATCAGCGTACTTCCCGGAGCTCCCCAAAATTTATCACCATCTTTACTAGCAGAACAGATAATAGCCATACGATATTTTGTATCAGCATTGTATTCTTTCTTCCAGTCAAGAGTCAAATTAAATTCTTTCCATTCTGTCTGTTCACCACCAGTCAACTGCGCAATAGCAGCAACACGACTAGAAGTATAAATATTCTTTTCAGTATCAGCAACTCCTGTTAAACAATCTGACCAATTCTTTGTATCATACTCCTCAGTTTCATACAAAACAACACTAATCATAAATTCATCAGTTTTTGTTTTGTCCAAAACAGCCTCATGACAATGCTGATCGTATGGTTGTTCATTTACCACGTAAAAGTCCGGTCCCGGAGTATACTTATACCAGCCTTTCAATGAAACTGGTTTTGCAGAATAGGGAATACCAAACTTAGTACTATTCAATGTATTAAATATATCTGTAATAAAAGTACCCAAGAACAAAGATCCGGTTGTAACTTTAGGTGCTTTAGCAAAATACATATCTTTTCCTTTAGTATCAACAGAAGTTATTAAAGCAGCTTTCTCACCAGAATGTGCATCATTGGTAGCTTCAACAGCATAATGATCTGCCAGTTCCATTCCCTTTAGCATCTGAACTCCAGCATTACTTGAACACCATCCATCCGGATTATAGAAAGTCATATCAGGTTCCTGACCTTCTACACCAGCAACCCAAGTTTCAAAACCATAAACTGTAACCTGAGAAGAAACAGAAGCCACATATTCTGCAGTTGAACCGTTTTCAGCAGTAACTATGTAAGTTACAGTCTTACCATTCGAAAAGTCTCCAACTTCACCACTTGCAGGAGTAACCGTTGCTTTTTCAGAAACTTCAATAGTCGGAACTAAAGCAGCCAGTTCTTCTGCTGTAGCTTCTGAATTTACAGTAAATTTAATAGTCTTAGACGTTTCATCGATAACAGGTTCTCCCATTACTACAGCATTAGCAGCTGCAACTTCTTTGTCGAAAACAAAAGAAAGGATCTTAGCTTCACTGCTTTCTGTACCAGAAAGTTTAGTACCAGAATAAGCTACTTTTACAGTATAAGGTACTGGAGATCCCATCAGTTTGACATCATCTATATCCAAATCGAGTTTAAGAGTTTTATCTTCAAAAACTCCATTTGCTTTGATTCCAGCAGACAGCAGCCCTGTTACGTCCATCGAAGAAGTTGCTGTAAAAGTATATTTACCATTTCCAGCATCAGTCAACTGGCAACCACTTACTTCAATATCACCTAGTTGCATTCCACTGAAAGAAAAGTTACTGATTTTTAAATCTACAGTATTTTCTCCAGCATTAGTCACAGAAACAAGCTGAGCAGGAACATTACCAGCAGGAACATCTCCAGTTTCCATTTTCAACGTAACATTCAATGCTCCTTTATAATTACCTGCAACATTAGCACTGACCGGTACTGTTACAGCAGGTTCATCATTATCACTACAAGAAGTGAACAAGCTCACTGTACACAATACAGCAAACAAGTAAAAAAACAAATTCTTTTTCATTTGATACCTTAAAATTTTATTTTTATTAATCGATGCAAAGTAATAACCTTTCAGACGAACTGACAAGGTCTAATTTTAATATTTTTGTTCTATTTTTTAATATCACATTGATAGCTCACATGTAAATCATTAATTTATAAAGTAAAACAGATTATTTAGTCTGCTTATGAATAGTCTATATTTCAAAAAACATATAACTTTGTAGAAAGTTTTAAACGATGGAAAAAGAATTACCCAAAATAGATTTACCGGAAGAATGGATTGTAGGAACAGGCATAAGCAAGGAACTTTTAAGCTTATACACCAATTTTCCCTGCCGGATAAAATCGGAAATTTTCGTTCTGTGTATGAGCGGTGAGGTAGAAGCATCAGTTAACCTGAACCGAATAACTGTACGTGCCAACGATTTTGTGACAATCATGCCCGGAACAATTCTTCAGATACATAGTGTAAAAGGAGAAATGGAGCTATACTTCGGAGGGTTTTCATCGAAATATGTAGAACAGGCTAACTTAAACCGTTCTACAATGAACACTTTATACATCACTTTAGGACGCCCGCTCATTACCCTCCGTCAGGAAGGTGCTGCACTGCTGAAAGATTATCTCTGTTTTTTGATAAAGCTGTATGAATTCTTTAACGAGAATACCCGAAAGTTCATAACTCCACACCTCTATAATAATATACATATAGGTATAGCAGCCATGTACAGCAACCGGGCAAATGAAAACAAAAGTAATTTGTCGAAGAGCGAAATATTATGCAAAAACTTCACTCAGCTGGTCATGCAGAATTACAATAAAACACGTAATGTAGCATGGTATGCCGAAAAGTTAGGAATAACTCAAACACACCTCTGCACTACGGTAAAACAGGCAACGGGAAATACCTGCATGGAAATTATTTCGCGCATGGTTATCATGGATGCAAAGTCGCAACTAAAATCAACAAATCTTTCGATTCAGGAGATCTCAGACTCGCTCAACTTTGCTAACATGTCCTTTTTCGGAAAATATTTTAAAAGATATGTGGGGATGAGCCCGCTGGATTACCGGAATAACGGATAAAATCAAGTAAACTTCTAACTCATTTAATATAAGAAGGGACATTCAGTAAATAGTATAAAATTAGCCAACTAATTCATACACAAAGTGTTGCAAATTAGTTGGCTTTTTTGTATCTTTAGGTATTCCCCCGAAAATAAGGTTTGACGGCCAAAACAGGGGAAATCCTCCAACAAAGATATGGCTAAGATACAAAATATTTCGGATATTCACCCTACCTTGGGTTTTACAGAATTTGATATTCTGGAAAAATATCGCAAGAGTTCTAATGAGAGTGAACTGGGCAGGCTTCATTCAGTGTTTCCTTTTGAAGTTATGGCAAAAAACATGGGGCTGTCTGAAAATCGTCGGCCGCAGGAACATATTCAGTCCTTCCGCAAAGATTGCCATTATGGTCCTAAAAGCCTATACCGGACTCTCTGACAGACATCTTGTGGAACATCTTAACGGCAACCTACATTACTGTGGATTTTTTTCGGAATACATACGGCAAATGCCGTACTGATGATAGACAAAATCAGGACCAGAACAGCTAAAACGGCATGACATGATTTTCATAACCAGAATCTGAAGAGGGCATCAGACTTCTTCCGGAGAGCCATGTCTTAACGGTTAGAATCAAGAGAGAAAATACAGAAAAACTACAAGAAAAATGGCATATGGAGGATTATGTTATATCATCTTCATATGCCATCATATATTTTAAGGACATTTACTGAATATCCCTAAGAAATAATACTTTTTAATGCCTCAGGAATCACTGGAACTTTAATACTTAATATCTAATTAATAGTGTTCCTGAAGCAAAAACTATTATATCTTATAATGATAAATTACAGAGTTTATTATTTTGAATTAAAAAACTCAACAAAATCAGATCCAGCTTGAACGGCATACTTTTGCAAAACTTCAGATATTTCAAAATCATCACCACAATACAATTTTATATCTTTCTTAAAATTTATATCCACCAGACTCTTCTTGGATTCTGCTGAGAGAATCTCCCAATCTGCCACATAAGTAACTGTGACATCACCCGAATAGGTTTTAGGCAAGTTATCTAAAGCCGCTTGACTAACATCATTCATTAAATAATCCCTACGAGTAGAATTTGAAGCAATTCGAATATCTCTAGATCCTTCTACATACATCGTCAAACTTTTCAAATTCACAATATAATCTCCCTCAGTACAAGGAAATTTCTCGTTTTTCAAGCCATTAACTTCATCACTCAAAACGCATACATTATTCTTTCCTTTTTTTATTCCTCGGAAAACCTGAGAGATTGCAGCATCCGACAAAATACTACTTGTAACCAACGTATCAACCTTAAAAAGACTTCCACCTGCTCCCTGATATTGCTCACCCTGTTTTAAATTAATCAACTTCCGACTTTCTGCTTTCAAAAAGACCCCATTATCCGGCAAATAGTTCGGATATTGTGTTGTACTTATGAAATAAGACTTTCCTTTTTCCATCAAAGTCTTTATTTCAGACAAAGATTGTCCAGATTCATGTACCAATGCAGGTTGTTGTTTTGCAGTTTTACATCCCAATAAACATACAGAAACTAAAATAGACAAATAAAGTGGCACTTTCATACGCATAGACTTTTAGTTTAACTATAAATATTTTTCAATCTTATTCTGTGTCAATAGTTCGTTAAAAATTCGCCAAGCCTAAGCGGCTCTGGCAGTAAATAAAA
>DXLM01000189.1 GCA_019414725.1 Bacteroides sp. | reverse complement strand
ATTTTATTTACTGCCAGAGCCGCTTAGGCTTGGCGAATTTTTAACGAACTATTGAATAATAGAATCCGTAATATTTACACGATACTGAAGTAAATCAAATTTTGAATATTTGTTTCGTGTGTAATATAAATCCAACAAATAGGTGTTACATAGTCCCATAGTCAATACAAACCACGGAGTAATATCATGACCTTTGATCCATTTAATTAGCAATGCGTATATTTTATTGTCATACATTATTTGGTATAAGAAAGCGTGAGAAAAGAACATCAATACGATGCTTATAATCCCTAATGAATATAGGGCTTTTTCATACCATGTAAAACAGTTGATTAAATTGAGTATAGTTATGATTATTAATCCCCATAATGCTACCGACAAAATAGATGCGGTCAACACAAATAATATCAGAAAAAACTTATTCATTTCATGTATTATTTCAGGTCTATTCATGGCACATCCTGATTTTGTCCCCAAAGACCAGTCTGTTATTCTCTTACCCACAAAGTTACTTTTTTCTTTGATAAAGCCGTCAGTTGGAGAATAATTTATCTGTGTATCAGATTGTTTTTAACACATTATTCTGCAAACACAACTGGTGATTGGAAGAATGTTTTTATTTTATCTCCGCAGATTAAACTTGTCTATTGTACAATGCAATAGCAGACTCAACTGATGCCTCTATGTAGTTTAAATAGCATCGACTAGTTTGGGACAATAGCCAAATGTAATAGCATACATACTCCTTTAAAAGCTGAGATTCACTTTGACGAAACTTTACGGTGATTATTTTCCCGTCATTCTCGATTGTTGCAATTTCATTGATGGTTGCTACATAATCACAAAGGATTTTTTTACCATCTACAAATTCATTATATGGCTTACGGTGATATTTTGATTCTAAGTAACCCAGATAAGCTGTTGGTGTTATTGCCGGATAGTAAAAGAAAGGATTTCCCAATACTCCTAACGAAAGAACTGAATCTGAGGTATGATTCATATAACCGTCGTCATCAGTTTTTATAAGGGAAATTTTTAAATGTGGAAATTCAAAAAATCTACTGCGCTTAGATTTACTCACTATGTTTTTGGCACAGTTGCATAAGTCCGTGGCAATATAATCATGTTATCCAAAGATTATGGACGCTCTGAACATAAAGAAAGGTAAATCCTGCACACCGCGTAGTTGTGCTCTAA
>DXLM01000188.1 GCA_019414725.1 Bacteroides sp. | reverse complement strand
GCCCTTCAGGGCAAAGCTAAAACAGGCTATCCCCGCGTGTCCCGCGGTTCTTTTTTTATCCGGTTACGGATCTTTTCTGTGCTATTATGCACATTTTTTATATATTCTTTTTCCTTCTTTCAGAATATTGACCGCCGCATTCACATCCCGGTCCATCCGGTTTCCACATTCGCATAGGTATATCCGTTCTGATAATGCCAGCTCTTTCTTCTTATGTCCGCATACGCTGCATATCTTACTGGATGCAAAATATCTGTCTACTTTTATCAGATATTTTCCACGTTCTTCCAGCTTATATCCAAGCATGGAAAGGAACTGACCGTATCCGTTATCCTGTATCCCTTTTCCGAAATGCAGGCCTCCGGCTATCCCCTTCAGGTTCAGATCCTCCACACATACTGCGTCATAGTCTTCTGCAAGGCTGTGGCTGAGCTTATGCTGGAAATCCTTCCTCTGGTTCTTTATCTTTTCATGATATAAAGCAACCTTTTTCTTCTGTTTCTGATAGTTACGGCTGCCCTTTTCACATCTGGAAAGTTTTCTCTGTTCCCGGGCAAGCTTTTTCTCTGCATTCCGGTAAAACATGGGATATCCGGCTCTTTCACCGGTAGAAAATACACACATCCCATGCATGGCAAAATCCATCCCCAGGAATTTTTCCGCCTGTCTTTTCTCCGCTGTTTGGTTTTCACAGTCGAACAGCAGGCTGGCAAAATATTTTCCGGACGGTTCCCTGCTCACAGTCACTGATTTCAGCTTCCATCCCTCCGGGATCATACGGTGGAGTTTTATTTTTACCGGCTGCATCTTTGGCAGTTTCAGGAACCTGTCCTGCAGACAGATATTCCCATTTACCATATTCGTTGTATAGGATTTCCGCGAATGTTTTTTTGATTTATAATGCGGAAATCCCACTCCCGGTTCCCGGAAAAATTTCCGGAAAGCCCCTTCCAGATTTAACTGTACATTCGCCAGCGCAAGAGAATCTACCTCTTTCAGCCATGGATATTCTTTTTTATATCCGGCCGGCGTATTTTTCAGCATCTTTTTTTCTTCCTGATAATGACGGATCTTATCCGCAAGCATCCGGTTATAGAGAAAACGACTGCAGCCGATCGTCTTCTCTATCTGGGTTATCTGTTCTTTATTTGGATAGATCCTTATTTTTACTGCCCGGTTTATCTTTCTCACCCTGACTCTCTATATACTGATGGATTGTTTCAACAG
>DXLM01000187.1 GCA_019414725.1 Bacteroides sp. | reverse complement strand
CGCTTTTGTATTTTTTATTGTTATATACTTGTCGATATAAGAACACTGAGTTCTTTCTCTTTAATTCTAAAGAATCTATTTGCCATTACAAGTATTTAAGTCCTCATTAAAATATAAATCATGATATTATATTTTTCTTTGATGATTTATTTAATTAACCTAGGTAATGGCAAATATGAGATTAGTAAAATTAAAGAACCGTCCGAGTAAGGGCGTTTTCGTTTTTGAATACATGCAGGAGCAGATAGAGCGTCTTAGAGGGCAAGGAAAAGAACGGACAGTCGAAACATATCAGTCCGCATTGAACAGCTTCATGAAGTTCCGTGACGGCATAGACTTATGTTTTGATGAGATGGATGCAGATTTGATGGAACATTATGAAACGGAGATGCGCTCCACTCACCATTTAAGTCGTAATACCACCTCTTTTTATATGCGTATTTTGCGTTGTGTGTATCGTAAGGCAGTGGGTGAGGGACTGGCCCTTCCTGCAGATCCTTTTGAGAATGTATATACTGGTGTGGACAAGACCTCAAAGAGAGCTGCCACCCTGACAGATATCAAACACATCAAGCAGTTGGATCTTTCCGATCATAAATCATTGGAATTTGCACGAGATATCTTTCTCTTTTCTTTCTATATGCGAGGAATGTCTTTTATAGATCTTGCCTATTTGCGTAAAAAAGATCTCAATAGTGGCTTTGTGAGTTATAGCCGTCGTAAAACAGGTAAGAAACTCATTATACGGTGGGAAAAACAGATGCAGGAGATTATTGACAGATACGGAGATTCGGAAACACAATATCTTTTACCTATTATAGAACGAGAAGATGGCACGGAGCGCAGACAATACCGGAATAAAATGTTGCTGGTGAACCGTAAGCTGAAGAAGATTGCAGCCCGGGCAGGATTGACCACACCACTTACTATGTATGTGGCGCGCCATTCCTGGGCAAGTATAGCTAAGACGAAAAACATCTCGATTGGTATTATCAGCGAAGCGATGGGGCATGATTCAGAAACTACTACACAAATCTATCTTTCGTCTATACAGACTAATCAGATAGATAATGCAAATAGAAATATTTTAAAAGATCTATAAGAAGGGGAATATTTGAATTATTTTGAAATTAGGACGCACTCTTATATAGAGAGCGTCTATCGGCTGCAAAGGTATAGATTTATTTTCATTTTCTAGCATTTACAGACTGTAAACTGATAAAAAAA
>DXLM01000186.1 GCA_019414725.1 Bacteroides sp. | reverse complement strand
CTAGTATATAATAAATTAAATTTATGCTATATATTTTTGAGATGATGTATGGTAAAATAGTGTTATCAAAGAAAGGATGATCGCTATGAGAAAAACATATCTTCCTCTGTCAGATGAAGACAGGAATTACCTTAAATCATTATCAAAAAAGAGAACCATTCAGGCACAAGTCGTGGATCGTGCCAGGATTCTTTTATATAAAGCCGATGGAATGACATTCCAGGAAATTGCTGATAAACTTGCAATCAGCACTGCCACGGTACGCCTTTGTATTTCGAAGTTTCAGAAAGGCGGTGTGGATGCTGCACTGTTTGATGTTCAGCGTCCTGGACGTCCATCCGAAATCACCGACGATGCGAAGGCATGGATGATCAGTATTGCGTGTCAGAGACCGACAGAACTCGGTTATGCACAGGAATTGTGGACGTTGACCTCTCTCCACAAATACATTCAGAAACATGCAGAAGAAGCGGGATATCCAAGGCTTTCAACCGTTACCAAACCGTATATCCAGAAATTTCTTAAGGAACAGGATATGAAACCCTTTAAAATCAAATATTACTGTGAAAAACGGGATCCTGATTTTGAATCAAAAATGCATGAGGTTCTGTTGGTTTATAAGCAGATTGAAATGCAGTTTGATGAAAATGGTGATCTCATTGTTCCAGACGATTATAAACTGACGATTACGGTATCGTATGATGAGAAACCGGGTATTCAGGCAATCTCCAATACGGCACCGGATTTACGCCCGACATCAGAACATGGGGAAGTATATCGTGATGCAGAATACAAACGTCTGGGAACGCTCTCTTTACTGGCTGGCATTGATTTACTCACTGGAGAAGCAATTCCGTTAGTAAGTGAGACCCATAAGAGTTCTGATTTTATTGAGTTTTTAAAGATACTGGACAAAAAATATCCATCACAGGATACCATCCGGATCATCCTGGATAATCATTCTGCACATACTTCCAAAGAAACACGGCGCTTTCTGGATACTATGCCAAAGGGACGTTTTAAATTTGTGTTTACACCAAAACATGGCTCATGGTTAAACATGATTGAAAGCTTCTTCAGCAAGATGACCAGACAGATGCTTCGAGGAATTCGTGTCAATACCAAACAGGAGTTGGAAGAACGAATTTACAAGTACTTTGACGAAGTGAACCGTGAACCCGTGGTTTATCACTGGAAGTATAAAATGGATGAAATCAGTGAAGAGGAAGCAGTATCAATTTAATATAGCAATTATTTAATATTCGTTATACTAG
>DXLM01000185.1 GCA_019414725.1 Bacteroides sp. | reverse complement strand
TGGTCCTATGTCAAGATTTAGTACAAGTTAAAATGAGGTTTTCCTCATCTTAACCTGCCATCTGCAATTCGCCCTGCTGAAGCCTACGATACAGCTCTTCATAATCATTTGGTGACATATAATCACAGTGACTATGAATTCGTTTCGTATTGTAGAATGCTTCTAAATATTCGAAAATCAAACGATATGCATGATCATAATCTCGAATCTTAAACCGATTCAGCCATTCTCTCTTAATCAGGGAGTGGAACGACTCAATACATGCATTATCCCATGGATATGCCTTTTTAGAATAACTACACTGCATGGTTGCGGTTACACGTTTGTATTCTTTTGATACATACTGGCTTCCGCGGTCTGAATGCAAAATTAAAGGTTTATCGATATTGCGTCTTGCTTTGGCTTTCTTTATTGTTTCAATCACGCAGGATACTTCCAATGTTTTGGAAAGTGTCCAGGCAATGATTTTTCTGGAATATAAGTCCATAATACTGGTCAGATAAACAAATCCGTCTATCGTCCAGATATATGTGATGTCAGAACACCAAACAGCATTTGGTCGTTCTGGATGAAACTGTTCATCAAGGATATTTTTTAATTCGCTGCTGAAGTCAGAATCTTTGGTCGTGATGGTCCATGGCTTGCTCCATTGAGCTTTGATGCCCATTTGTTTCATATACTTACCAACGGTACGCTCGGAGATGATTTCTCCTGATTTACGCAATTCCCTGGTAATTTTAGGGGCACCATAATTCTGTTTAGATTCATCATAAATATCTTTGATTTTAGCTTTTACGGCTTCACGTCTTTTTTCTGTATTAGAAGGAACACGTTTTAGCCATGCATGATAACCAGAACGAGAAACGCCAAGATGTTTCAACATTCCGGAGACAGAAACCCGGCGTTTTGCCTTATGGGCAGTTTCTGCCATCTCCTTAACTTCGAGATAAATGGCTTCCGTCATTTTCCCAGAATGTTGATTGCTTTTTTTAATACTTCAAGGGCATCCTGTGCATCTCGTAATTCTCGTTTTAATCGTGCGATTTCTTTTGCTTCATCAGAAGCATAGTTACCGGAACCACGGCTTTCAATATCACCTGTTTCACGCAGTTCTTTCTGCCAGCGTGATAATGTCTGCTGACTGATTCCTAAGTTTGTAGCACAGCCTTGCAGTCCTAAGTTCTTGTGATCATGATAATACTGGACTGCATCCAGCTTAAATTGTTTGTCATAGTGCTTTGCCATAATGAGTTCCTCCTTCAGTGCGGTACCTACATTGTACCATGATTTTTCTTATAAGGAATTCTCATTTTGACTT
>DXLM01000184.1 GCA_019414725.1 Bacteroides sp. | reverse complement strand
TTTCGTTGTTGTAGTAATTTATGTAGCCGTCAACAGCCTTGGCAAATGTTTCAAAAGAGGAATACTCTTTTTCATGCCCGTAGAACATCTCGTTTTTCATCCGTCCAAAGAAGGTCTCCATGATGCAATTGTCGTAACAGTTGCCCTTCCTTGACATGGATTGAATGATTTTGTGATCTTTAAGTGCCTGCCTGAAGTACACGTGCTGGTACTGCCACCCTTGATCAGAGTGAAAGATCAGGCCATCTACAGAGGGAAACTTCGTAAAGGCGCCGGCCAACATTCTCTGGATCTGTTCCATATTGGCACTTTGAGATAAATCATAAGAAATGATTTCGTTTGTGTTCATGTCGAGTATAGGAGAGAGATAACACTTCCCCCACGAAAAACCGAACTGAGATACATCGGTAGTCCATTTTTGCATAGGAGCTGTCGTGCTGAAATCCCGGTCAAGGATATTCTCAGCAACCTTGCCGACCTCGCCCTTGTAGGAATGATACTTTTCCTTTGGGCGCTTTCCTGCCAACCCCATAGTGTGCATAAGCCGTTGTACCCGCTTATGATTGACCTTGTGGCCGCGCTTTATCAGTTCCTGATATACTCTTCGCACACCGTAGCGGCCTTTATGCTGTGAGAAAATGTCTTTGATTTCATCTGCCAAGCAATGGTTTCGAACAGCAACTTGATCGGCCTTGCTCAACTCAAAATAATAGGTAGACCGTGCCATCTGCATAGATTTCAACAGATATTTCAATTGGTATCCTTTTTCACGCAGCTCTTTGATGATCGCTGCTTTCTCGCCTTGAGTTGCGCTGCGTGCCTCTCTTCTCTCAAGGCGATCTCTTTTTTTATAACTTCATTCTCCGCCTTTATATACTCGTTTTCTGCCCGAAGCCGGATCAATTCTTCTCGTTCGGATTCATTCAGTGGCCTTGCTTCTTCCTTTTTCATTTGGGGTACCCCTTTACTTGGACGACCTTTTTTCATTTCTACCAGGCCATTATACCCCTTTGTTTTATAGTTTTGAACCCATTGATACAATAGTCTATCTTGAATACCGGCCTCGATTGCCACTGACACACAGGATTTTCCGGACATTACTTGGGATACTAGTTCCAGCCGTTCTTCTGGTGTCCAGTTCCTGTTGAAATTTTTGTGTTTCAGTGCTTCTGGACCGCGGCTATCCTCTGCTCTTACCCATAGTCTCACTTTATCCCGAAAGGATTTATCGCTAACACCTTCCGGCGTTTCTGGCCATTTTCCTTCTCGATACAGTTCTACACATTTCCTTTTGTACTCATATGTGTACCGCATAATAATACCCCCTCTACTGGGTGTCCAGTAAAGGGGGTACATATCA
>DXLM01000183.1 GCA_019414725.1 Bacteroides sp. | reverse complement strand
GAGGATGTAAATTAAACTGTGTCAGCAAGGAATAAAGTATTAACTTTGCTAACACAGTTTTTTTTATGAAAGAAGAATTTGATTTCGAGAGTATCAAGAACAAGGCCATTGAACAGCTGAAAGCCGGCAAGCCTTTGTTGGGTAAGGACGGCGCCTTTGCCCCACTATTGGAAAGTATATTGAATGCAGCCCTGGAAGGAGAGATGGATGCACATTTGACAGAAGAAGAACGCCAGATGGGTAACCGTCGTAACGGAAAGATGCAAAAGCAGGTTCAGACTCCCTTGGGCGAAGTAACCGTTTCCACTCCCCGTGACCGTAATTCGAGTTTTGATCCCCAGTTTATCAAGAAGCGTGAGACTATTCTGGCAGAAGGTGTTGCTGACCGTATAATTGGCTTGTATGCAATGGGAAACAGCACAAGGGAAATCAGTGACTGGATGGAAGAAAATCTTGGGAATCGTGTTTCGGCCGACACAATCAGTTCCATCACAGACCGTGTACTTCCGGAGATAAAAGCATGGAAATCACGGATGCTTGATTCTGTTTATCCTATAGTCTGGATGGATGCCATTCATTACAAAGTAACGGATGAACGTGGCTGCGCGGTAACCCGTGCAATCTATAATGTACTGAGCATTGACAGGGAGGGACACAAGGAGTTACTTGGAATGTATATATCAAGGAATGAGGGAGCAAACTTCTGGCTCAGCGTGTTGACAGACCTTCAGAACCGTGGAGTTGAGGATATTCTCATTGCCTGTATAGACGGTCTGAAGGGGTTTCCTGAAGCCATTCAAAGCGTTTATCCTAATACAGCCGTACAGCTTTGTGTAGTACATCAGATACGTAACTCCATCAAGTATGTAGGATCCAAGAATCAGAAGGAGTTCTTAAGGGATTTGAAATGTGTCTATCAGGCAGTCAATAAGGAATCCGCAGAAAATGAGCTCCTCAAGCTGGATGAAAAATGGGGTGAACAGTATCCTGTCGTTATCAGATCCTGGCAGGACAACTGGGATAAGCTGTCCGAATACTTCCAGTATACTCCGGTCATCCGTAAGCTTATCTATACCACAAATACCGTTGAGGGGTATCACCGTCAGATCCGCAAGGTAACAAAAAACAAGGGCGTGTTCCCATCGGATACAGCCCTTGAGAAACTTGTTTATCTTGCATACCGCAATATACGTAAGAAATGGACCATGCCACTGGCCAATTGGGCTACCATCTCGCAACAACTGGCTATAAAGTTTGGAAACCGGTTTAAATTATTGTAATTTTACGCTCGTCGGGACGGGTGGTCCCGCCCCTTGGCGCGGGCCGTTCCCCGACCGATGAGTTTTCTAGAGATAAATAATGCGTGACACAGTTTATTTTACACTACC
>DXLM01000182.1 GCA_019414725.1 Bacteroides sp. | reverse complement strand
TGAAGTGCTATAATAAAGTTGTAACAGAAGTGGCTAATAAGATATAATCATCTTACAGAGAAAAGAGGAAGTATTATGTCACAAAGTTACACACCTGAATTTAAAAAGAAAATCGTTCGCCTTCATATCGAAGAGGGACGTACTTACAAAAGCATCACTGCAGAGTATGGTGTATCAAAAGCCAGTATCTCCAAATGGTGTGCTGAATTTAGCGAAGAATGCCATACAAAAGCCCAGCAGAATCCAGATGCTCCTAATGATCTGGAACTTATGAAAGAAAACCTCCGTCTCCGTAAGGAATTGGAAGAAGCAAAAAAGGAGAATCTCTTCTTAAAAAAAGCAGCGGCATTCTTCGCAAAGGAAATCGATTAGAGGCTTATCGATTTATTGACCAATATCATGAGACATTCGGTATCCGCTGGCTGCTTAGACGGCTGAAAATTTATCCGAACGCTTACTATAACTACCGGAAACACCGGAAGGCGGATTATCGCGCCCATAAAGCAGAAGTCCAGGCACAGATTCATGAAATCTATCATGAACACAATGGTGTCGATGGTTACAGGAGCATGACAGTCTATCTGGCACGTAAGGGATATCATTACAGCCCTGCAACCATACATAAGTACATGAATGCGGAGTTGGGACTGAGATCCATCGTTCGTCCCCAAAAAACAGATTATGAACAGGGAAAACCACACAAGGTGTTTGAAAACAAACTTCAGCAGAATTTTATGTCGGATAAAATCAATCAAAAATGGTGCACAGATTTCACATACTTATTTTTGAAGAACCATGATGTGAGATACAATTGCAGTATTATTGATCTTCATGATAGAAGTGTCATTGCCAGCATAACGGATCGGCACATCACCAGTGATCTTGCCATCCGCACTCTACAGAAAGCATTGGATTCTCAGCCAGCTATCAAAGGAGAATTGATCCTGCATTCCGATCAGGGCTCACAGTATACATCTAAGGCATTTACTGATTTTTGCAAGTCAGTGAATGTGACGCAGAGTATGAGCAAAGCAGGTTATCCCTATGACAATGCACCGATGGAGCGTTACTTCAATACACTGAAGAATGAATGCACAAATCTGTATGAGTTCAAAACAGAGGAAGAACTCTACCAAGCAGTGGAGGAATTTTCCTATGTCCACTACAATCATGTACGCCCGCATAGCTCCAACGGTTACCGTACGCCATATCAGGCACGAATCGCAGGATAAAAAAGGGCTGCCCGAGCAGATTGCTTGATTACTCAAAATCGGAACGGTTAGCTTTTGTCAAGGGCAAAGCTGCGACAGCGGTGTGAAACACCCTTGATGAAATCTGACAGTTCCGATAGATTCCAAACTGCAATCCACCGATTTTATTAGCCATAAGTGTTACAAAAATGCTTGACCACAACA
>DXLM01000181.1 GCA_019414725.1 Bacteroides sp. | reverse complement strand
GGTGAGAAGCTTACAAATCAGGCTTTTCACCCTTGTTTTATATATAACAGTTACTGCTAGGCATGTCAAGAGCAGGCGGCTGGCCGCCTGTCTTAGATTATGTTTTTACTTATTCTGGAAGTCGTCCTTCGTACATGATACTCAACTCCCCATAGACCTGGCCCCAGTCCCGGATGGTAGTTGTCCATTTCTTAGTAGCCTCGAAAGTGGCCAGATATAAGGCTTTTAACAGCGCTGTATCACTTGGAAATACGCTTCTCTGACGATTCAGTTTCCGGTATGTGGAGTTCAGTGATTCTATCGCATTTGTTGTATAAATGACCTTCCGGACAGTGGTTGAAAACTTAAAAATTGGAGAAACGGCATCCCAGTTGTCCTTCCAGCGTTTCATGGAATTCGGATATTTCGGACTCCATTTTTCTGTCACACGGTCTAAAGCAGCCAGAGCCTTCTGCTCATCAGCAGCCTGATAGATGGTTTTTAAATCTGTAGCGAAAGCTTTCCTGTCTTTATCCGGAACGTATTTCAGCGTATTTCTTACCTGATGGACAATACACCTCTGATATTCTGTCTTTGGAAATGCCGCCGAAATCGCTTCTTTAATGCCTGTAAGGCCGTCTGCACAGATAATCAGGATATCTTTAACCCCTCGATTTTTTAGTTCATTTAAGACAGAAAGCCAGTATTTCGCACTTTCATTGTCACCAATCGTGATGGTCAATACTTCCTTTTTGCCCTCTGTGTTAATGCCCAGAATTACATAGGCTGCAAGTTTACGAATCACTCCGTTGTCCCGCACAGAATAGTGGATAGCATCAATGTAAAGAATCGGATACACGTCGTCTAGCGGTCGATTCTGCCAGTCTTCAATCTGCGGAAGTATCTTATCTGTTACATCAGAAATAAAACTCTCAGATGTTTCGAAGCCATAGATATCTTCAATCGTTTCCGAAATTTGGCGTGTAGTCATTCCTTTGGCATACATGGAGATAATCTTCTGGTCAATGTCAGAAATATCCTTCTGACGCTTTTTGACAACCTGTGGTTCAAAGGTGGACTTTCGATCTTGTGGTACTTCGATTTCCATAGAACCATAGCGACTGTTTACCTGCTTGCGTTTATAGCCGTTTCGATAATCGTCGTTGTCAGAACGCTCGGATTTCTCATATCCGAGATGTTCATCCATTTCTGCCTCCATCATTTCCTTGAGGGTGCCGCCAAGGAGATCTTTAAGAGCATCCTGGATATCTTCAGCAGTCTCAATATCGTATTCTTCGAGAAGCTGACGAATGATATTTCTTTTTCCATCGGTCATTTGTACTCTGTGTACAGGTTTCTTTTGTCTTGCCATAATAAAAGGCCCTCCTAATGATATTTATTTTATCATAGAAGGACCTTATGATGGTTATTTTACAGAAAAAGTTTCACAGGCTC
>DXLM01000180.1 GCA_019414725.1 Bacteroides sp. | reverse complement strand
CATATTATTCTGCACTATCAGTATACTGACAGCACAAGCACAATGGAACAAACAGGACTCGATTCGTTTACAGGAGCTATTGAATGGAGATGGAGAACTAAAAATCAACACAGAAGCCGTAAAGTCTATCCATTTCGACTTTCAATCGGACAAAGACAATATAAAAGGTACTCCAATCATGTCCGAAGACAAACCGTGGATGAAGTTTCTGAAAGACTTGCCTAAAAACTTCGGCGACACAACCAAATGGGTACGCCCTAACTTTGTGCGTCTTACTCCCTACACTCCTTACACCACATGGCATGAAGATCCGGTTAATGATCCCATTTTCTTGAAAAGAAAAGACTCTCTGACAATATCATGGAAACTAAATATCAAACTGATTCCCGGTTTGCGAAACGGCTATGTAATATTACCTGCCGGCATGGATCAAACGGTAACTCCCAGTAATAACCCATTAATAGGAGGACTGGATGCCGACAAATTCCTGTATGAATCTTTAACCAAACGAGGACGTGCCATCCGACGTAATCGTAATCGTGCCAAAGGTTGGAAAATCTATCAAAGTTACGTACCAACCCGACAGGATTCCATCTTGTTTCCTAGAATCAGCAAAGTATCTGAACAAGATTCATTGCCCAAACAAGACACTTTGCTTATCAAAAAGGATTCAGCAATTATTAACCAAAACTCATTACTTCTTAAAGACAAAATAAACGGCAAGGACCAAACAGAGAAAAGCCGCTAAATGGTTCCACTTCAGTTCTGTTTTAAATGCCCAAACAGAAAATAATGTAAATACAGCCAATGTGATGACTTCTTGAATCACCTTGAGTTGCATAATATCAAACGGTCCTCCACTATCTTTAAACCCAAGACGATTGGCAGGAACCTGAAGACAATATTCAAAAAAAGCAATTGCCCAACTAAATGCAATCACACCAATCAACGGAAGGGCTGCAAACCAACTGAACTCTTGTCGCATTTTTAAATGACCATACCAAGCAAACGTCATAAAGACATTTGAAAAAATCAGCAAAATTACTGAATAAATACCATGAGACAACATATATTCTAATCTATTTTTTATCTGGAAACAATCTGCCTATAATATCCATTATGCTTTTAACAACTGCATATCAACAAGCATTTTGGGAGTGCAAAGATAATGGAAATAATCGAATTAAGAATAATACAATGAGTTATTGCCGCAACAAGCATGTTTTATTTCCGTTGAACAAAAAAGCAACCAATTCCACTCTTTCAATCTGCTATTTGTTAAGAAAAAAGTTCATTTGCTAAACCATGTTATAACAAGCTTTTTTTCTTTCTAAGAATTTGGACCCATCTCAGAAATTCGTATATTTGCACTGTGTTTTTCATAGTATTAGATTTAAGGTTAACAAAAGATTGGCTGTCTGGGAAGATAGCCTTTTTTATTTTAT